>JBBQXH010000226.1:0-4942 GCA_038209835.1 Gaiellales bacterium
GGGTTCGGGGAAGGGGACGGTGCTGCGCCTCCTGGTCGGCGTGGCTCTCCTGGTAGCCGGGGTCTCGACGTTTCTTGCCACGACTGCCGCCGCCGCTGCCGCGGGACGTGGGCTCGCGGCGGCCGCCGTGGTCATTGCCGGTGTGATCCTCATCTTCCTTCCCTGGTGGCGTCGTCTGGCTCGTGAGCTCGCGGAGGAGCGGCGAGAGCGCATCCGCTCCCAGGAGCGAGCCGAGCTCGCCGCCCACCTCCACGACTCCGTGTTGCAGACGCTGGCGCTCGTTCAGCGCCGGTCGGGCGACCCGGATGAGGTCGTTCGCCTCGCCCGGCGGCAGGAACGGGAGTTGCGATCCTGGCTGTACGGGCGTGATGCGACGCCGGGGGAGCGATCGCTTGCGGATGCCCTGCGATCCGCCGCCGAGGAGGTCGAGGATCTCCACGGGCTCCCGATCGAGGTCGTCTGCGTCGGTGATGCCGATCTGGAGGAGCCGATGGAGGCGCTCGTTGCCGCGGCGCGGGAGGCGATGGTGAACGCCTCGCGCCATTCTGGCGATCACCGGATTTCGGTGTACCTCGAGGTCGATGCGACGCGTGCGGTCGTGTTCGTCCGCGACAGGGGTACGGGTTTCGATCCGGCCGAGGTGCCGGACGATCGGAAGGGGCTCACAGAGTCGATCGTCGGGAGGATGACCCGGGCGGGTGGCAGGGCGTCAGTCGTGGCCGCTCCCGGCGAAGGAACCGAGATCGAGCTCGAGCTGCCTCACCGAGAGCCTGGGTCGAACGGCGGGGAGCCTCGACCGTGACGATCTGTCGCGTCTTCATCGTCGACGACCACGACCTGTTTCGCGCCGGGGTGCGCTCCGAGCTCGACGGAGACGCCGAGATCGTCGGGGACGCCCGCGAGGTCGACGCAGCCGTCAACGGGATCGTCGACGAGTCGCCCGACGTCGTTCTCCTCGACGTTCACATGCCGGGAGGCGGCGGCGAGGCGGTCATCCGAGCGGTCCGGGAGGTGCGTCCGGACATCCGCTTCCTGGCGCTCTCGGTCTCGGATGCGGCTGAGGACGTCATCGCAGTGATCCGGGCCGGAGCCAGGGGCTACGTGACGAAGGCGATCTCGGGAGTAGAGCTCGCCGATGCTGTCAGGCGCGTCGCCGACGGCGATGTCGTTTTCTCTCCGCGGCTCGCCGGGTTCGTCCTCGACGCCTTCTCGGGGACGCCTGTCCATACGACGGATCCGGAGCTCGACCAGCTCACTCCCCGGGAGCGCGAGGTGCTTCAGCTCATCGCGCGCGGCTACGCCTACAAGGAGATCGCGCTTCGCCTGCACATCTCCGTCAAGACCGTTGAGACACACGTGTCGGCCGTGCTGCGCAAGCTCCAGCTCTCGAGTCGCCACGAGCTCACGCGCTGGGCGGCGGACCGCCGTCTCGTCTAGGGCGCCAGGTCGTACGGATACTCGGTCAGCACCTCGCACCCGTTCTCCGTCACGAGGACGAGATCCTCGAGCCGGCAGCCGCCGAAGTCGGGGCGGTAGCAGCCGGGCTCGACCGCGATGACGTCGCCGGCGACGAGGGCCGGCCCGCCACGACCGAGGAACGGCGCCTCGTGCACCTCGAGGCCCACGCCGTGACCGAGCGAGTGGAAGTATCCCCTGTCGAGCGTCGTCCCCGGCTCCTTCGAGAGTGCCGTTGGAAATCCGGCCGCCTCGAAGGGCCCGCAGCTCAGGCGATGGAGCTCGGCGCCGGTGATCCCCGGACGGATGCGGTCGACGGCGAGCTCGAGCGCCTCCCGGCACAGGCGCTGGTACTCGAGAAGCTCGGCCGGCGGGTCGCCGATGCAGAACGTTCGGGTCATATCCGAGTAGCAACCGGACTGCGGATCGCGCGGGAACAGGTCGACGACGATCGGCTCGCCGGGAACGATGGGGCCATGCCCTTCCTCGTGGGCGACCGCGGTCTGTGGGCCGTGGGAGGCGATGACATCGTCGGTCGGGATCACCCCGGAAGCCGTGAGTGACCGCCTGATCACCGCCTGGAGGTCCTCCGACGTGACCTCTCCTTCCTCGCGCAGGCGCTCGCGTACGGCGGTCATCGCCCGCTCGCTCGCCCGTTGGGAGCGGCGGATCCCGGCGAGTTGCCCGTCGGTCTTCGAACGTCTTCGCGCTGCGAACAGGCCGTCGTCCGGCTCGATCGTGACGCCCTGAGCGCGCAGGTACTCCGCTACGCCGAGCGGAAACGCGGGCGGTGCGACCGCCTCCGTCACGCCGAGCAGCTGGCACGCGCGCAGGGCGATCTCGCGGTCGTACTCGTGAAAGGTTGCCGACCGCTCTAGGATCTCGTCCGATCCGAGCTCGTCGCTCGAATGGACGACGAGGCCGAGCCCTTGCGCGCGAGGAACATCGAGCGCTCCGATGAACAGATGGCGTTTGCCGTCGTGCTCGAGGTAGACGCACGGGTCACCGACGAAAAGCGGGACCTCGTGCCGCAGTTCCGGCGAGCGAGCCGTGTCAGCAACGATGAGGATGGTCTTCACGGAGTCGGACTCTACGGGCTGCCGGCATGCGGCGAAGCCGCGCGCACCGATTGTACCGACGCTTCGCGTCGGTGAGCCTTCGCGGCCTGGTCGGCCGCTGCGCGCGCTTCGCGCTTGCGGCTATCGTCCGAGCCGTGCAGGAGAAACTCGAGCGCGCCCGCGAACTGATCGCATCGTACGACGACGAGCTTCGCCGGCTGGTGCCGGACGGCGTGGATCTCTTCGACGCTCACGTTCACTGCGGCACCGACATCGACGGGTTCACGAGTCCGTACGAGGAGCTTACGGCGTTTCTCCGGGCGACCGGCGTGACCCGATCGTTCTGCTTCTGCCTCGACGAGCCCGATCGAGAGCCGGCCTTTCGGGCCGCCAACGATCGCACCCTTGAAGCGGCGGGCCGCTCGGAGGGGCTCCTGATCCCGTTCGTCAGGCTCGATCTGAGCGCGGGCCCGATCGAGGAGGCCGAACGCTGTCTCGACCGCGGTGCTCGCGGGATCAAGCTGCACCCGCGGGCGCAGAGCTTCCTCCTGGACGACGAGCGGCTCGACCCGATCTTCGCCCTGGCCGCCGAGCGTCGTGTCCCGATCCTCATCCACGGCGGGCGAGGGTTGCCCCCGATCGCAGATGACCTCCATCGCGTGGTCGACAGGCACCCCGACGCGAAGCTCATCATCGCGCACGGCGGGATCGCCGATCTCGCCGCTCTGGCTGATGCGTTCGCCGGCCATCCCAGCGTCTTCTTCGACACCTCGATCTGGAGCGCGGTCGACCTCCTCGATCTTTTCTCGCGGGTTTCCCCGGAGCAGGTGCTTTACGCCTCCGACTACCCGTACGGACAGCAGCCGCAGTCGCTCCTGCTCGATCTGCGGATCACGCGTCTCGCCGGCTACTCGGACGACGAGCTGCGGGGCGTCCTCGGCGTCAACGCCGGGCGGATCGCCGACGGCGCCCCACTCCCGATTCCCGGGCCGCCGAAACGCGGAACGGGCACGCTCGTCCAGCCGATCTCGCTCTCGCGGATCCATACCTACCTGACGATGGCGACCCCGCTCCTGTGGACGCGCCAGCCCGACGTGATCGGCGCCGTCGGCCTCGCGCTCAACGCCGCATCCGAGCGGAACGGCTACCCCGAGGTGTGCGAGCGGATCAGCGAGATGCTCGTCTGCGCGAGAGACCTCTGGCGCCTGACCGCCGAGATCGAGGACGAGGAGGAACGGATGCGGGCCGGGCGTACCGTCTTCCAGCTCATCCACCTGTCGGATATCGAGGTACTGACAGTCTCAGCATGATCGCTGCGGTTGTGCTCGCCGCCGGTGCTGCATCGCGGTTCGGCTCCCCGAAGCAGGAGGTGCTGCTCCCGCACGTTCTGCGGCGCGTTCACCGGTCGAGAGTCGACCGGGTCGTCGTCGTCCTCGGTGCACACGACGTGGACGTTCCCGGAGAGCAATCCGTGTCGTGTCCCGAGTGGGAGCTCGGGCCCGGCGCCTCGCTCCGCTGTGGGCTGTCTGTCCTGACGGATGAGGTCGAGGCTGCGGTCGTATGCCTGGCGGACGGTCCGCTCCTCGCACCTGAGGCGATCGACCGTGTCGTCGAGGCGTGGCGAGCCGGGACTGCGGAGCTCGTCGCGGCAAGCTACGGAGGGCTCAGGAGCCACCCGGTCGTTATCGGGAGAGCTGCGTGGGCCCGCATTCCCGACGACGGCGGACGGTCGCTCCCGGCCGCGCTCGTTGCCTGCGACGACCTCGGTGCGCCGGCCGATATCGACACGCCCGCAGATCTCGCTCAGGTCGAGGATCGACTCTAGAGCAGAGGTGTCCGGAGCGACAGCAGTCGCTCCTTCAACTCGTCCGGCATCGGCTCGTCACAGCACTCCCGCACGTACATCCGCAGTGTCGACTCGAACCGGTACCGCTTGGCGCAATACCCGCAGGCCTCGAGGTGAGCCTCGGCCTCGATCCGCTCGGGCTCGGTCAGCTCACGGTCGACGAACGACTGAAGGAGCTCCTCGCACTTCCCGCATCCACAGTCACCCATCACGGTCCCCCTACCGTCATGACGCTTCCTGAACCGTCGTCTCCGCGAGCTCATGCTTCAGGATCCGCCGGCCTCGGTGGAGCCTCGACATCACCGTACCGACAGGGATGTCGAGGATCTGGGCGGCGTCCTTGTAGCTGAACTCGCCGATGTCCACGAGTACGAGGACGTCGCGGAAATCGTGCGGCACGGCAGCTAGCGCCAGGACGACGCTGTCCTGCGAGAGCCGTTCGACGACTCTCTCGTCCTCGTGGCCGCTAACGCCCGCTTCCTCGAGCCGGTTGTAGAGGAGGTAGTCGCCCTACTCCAGCGGCTGCATGTCCGGAGTGCGCTGATAGCGCCTTCCACGATCGATGTTCAGGTTCGTGAGGATC
>JBBQXH010000227.1:0-4930 GCA_038209835.1 Gaiellales bacterium
CAGGAACGAGGCGTGCTCCAGGTCGTGGGTCAGCTGATGCGTGAGTGTGTAGTCGTAGAGCGCCGGGATGTGCCAGATCGCGATCACCGCGCACCAGAGGGCGAACGTCACGACGGGTCGCGTCAAGAAGGCGAGGAACGAACGCACCGATCGGGTCCGGGCCACCGAGGCGAGGGCAGGTCGCGGCAGGAAGAAGAAGAGGAGCGGGCCGGCGAGTGCGACGACGATCAGCGCCGGACCGACGTCGCCGATGAGGACGTGCTGAAGCATGTGGGCCGAGAGGAGATAGCTCTCGCCGATCGCGTCGAGGGGCGAGAGGAGCGCGAGCGTGATCACGCTGACGCCCAGCACGAACGTCGCCGCCCGGCCCCATCCGGCCAGATCAGCCCGGCCTCGGCGGCGAAGCCGGCGGAACCCCTGGAAGAAGAGGACGAGTGCGAGAAGGGCACCCGCGATGACCGCGGGCGCGGCCTCCCACGAGCCGGCGAGATCCTTGACGGGAACGGTCGCCGCCTGTGCGAGCTGTCCGGTCACCCGTCCATTGTCACCGACGCAGCTTCTTGCGCCGCCGGTCGCGTGCGCCCGTGACGAAAATCCAGAGGACGACGAGCAGCACCGGGATGCCCGCGGCGAGCGTTCCGATCCAGTGCCCGGCGTGGGCGATGACCACAGAACGGAGCACTAGAAGTTCGCCTGCGACAGGAGCCACAGCGCGAGGCTCGTGAACCCGATCATGATCGCGAGCATCCAGTACTGCGACCGCACGGCGAGGCGCTGATCGTCGTAGACGACGAGCGCGCGGTCGTGTGCGAGGCACAGAGCGCCGACGTGCCCCGCAACGACGATGGCGACCTGGCAGTACCAGACGACCTTGCCTCCGATGATCCCGTAATCGATGTTCCAGCCGGTCGTGCCGAACAGGTTCCAGCCGTGTCCGAGCGGATCCGAGATGAGGAATCCCATCGCCTGCCCCTGGAACAGCAAGAAGGTCAGGTAGTGAGCGAGGACGTAGGCGAACGCGATCGGAACGAGTGAATGGACGAACAGGCGCGCGAGCTCACTCTGGCCGAAGCTTCCTCCCGCGGTTCGCGCCCCGGCGATCCCGAGGTTGTAGAAGGCGGCGACGAGCACGATCGCCGTGAGAAGCCCGACCCCGTCCGAGAGCTCGTCCCCGAGGGCCGCTCCGGCCCCGACCGACCTGAAGAAGTCCGCGATAGCGGGCCCGGCGTCGTTCCAGAGGAGCGTCTCCTGCCCGCCGTCGAAGGTGACCGTGCCGATCATGACGGCGAGGACGCCGACGGTTCCTGCGATCGGCTCGAGCGTCGTCAGGCCGGCGAGCGGGCGGCGCAGCACGATCCGGTCGTCGGCCCGCTCGAGCACGGCCATTCGTGCGAACAGCCCGAAGTACGTGGAAAACGCCTCGCCTCGCTGGATCCAAGTCTCGACGCCGAAGAGCCCCATGCCGAGGAACGTGACGCTCGTGTAGACGAGGGCTGCCGCCGCCAACGTCTTCGCGGACGTTCCGCTCGGGGAGGCGAGCTCGAGCCAGGCGAAGGCGACGAGCCCGGCTGCAGCAGGCCAGCGACCAAGCCAGTCCGGATAGGGAAACGCCCCGCCGATCTCGTCGCCCGCCGCGCGGCCCGCTCCCCAGGAGAACGCCCGGCCGATCGCCCGCCACGGGTTGAAGGCGGAGAACACGTTCCCGACGAGCGCGCTCAGCGGCACGAGCGCAACCCAGAAGATGACGTAGACGAACGTCGGGGTGACGTTGTCGGCGGGGCTCTGGACGCCGGCGAACCCGGCCCAGATCGCGATTCCGAGCAGCGCGACGCCGAGGGTGCCGCAGACGACTTCGGTCAGCGGGCTCGTCACGATGCGCGAGAAGACCTCGCCAAGGGGCCGACGCGGGGAGTTCTCGAGCTGAGGCGTCTTCCAGAGCGCCGCAAGCGCCACGAACGAGACGATCAAGACAGCCGCAGCTGCCCACCCGAAGAGCCAGGCGGGGATCGGCAGATCGCCCCGGCTGACCAGCCCGTGGGCGAGCGCTGACGTCGGGAGCAGCGCTCCCGCCGCCACCAGGGCTCCACCGACGACGAGCAGGCGCCTCACGGATTGACGGCCAGTTTCCCGATCTGTGTCGCCGTGTCCTCGACCTCGATCTCAAAGACCCCGTCGATGTCGGCCGTGAAGGCGAAGACGGCGGGCGTGTCCGGTCCCGCGTCTTTCACGATGTCGTAGCCGTGCAGGTGGATCTCGTACGGCTGATCGGAGTTGACCGTCAGTTTCACGTCCTGGCCCTTTTTCAGCTCGATGGTCTGGACGCCTCCGTCCGGCTCGCCTCCGACGACGTCGAGCGTCGCCTCGACAACGTCGCCGGTTGCGGCTGGCTCCGTGGCAATCGTCGCGGGTGGGGCAGTCGTCGCCGGAGAACCGCTATCGGAGCCGCCACAGGCGGCGAGGACGAGCGCTCCAACGACGATCGCCGACAGCGCGAGCAGTGCGTTCTTCATGAATCCGAACCTCCATCATTCGCGGATGAGCCCTCGAAGGGGCTCAGGGACGCGAGTGGGAGGGAGGACCGCGGCTGCTTGGCCCGAGGGCGAGGGCCGCAACCCTCGGGAGGGACACGTCCAGTCCGTGCGGAACGATCGAGAGCGCCGCGCGGAGACGGGGACGCGACGGAGACGGGAGCGTGCTACCCAGGAAGACAGCCGCACGAGTCAGGATGCGTGCGACGACGAGTGCCATGATGGCGAACGGAACCTCGAGCGCCAGGCCGACGAGGAAGGTCGGCTCGAGGGCGGCGCCGACGAGCGGGCCACCGGAGAGGAGTCGCTCGAGGTGCTCCTGGAGTGCGAACCCGAGGAGCGGGAGCATCGCGAGCTGCCAGACGAGCGTGACCCGGGAGCGGCCCCGGGAGCCACCGATCGCGAGGCCTGCGAGCGCAGCGATTCCGATCGCGAGAGACAGGGCGAGCAGAGCCGGGGCGGCCGAGAGGTACCCGTGACCCGTGGACTCGAGGAGAGCCGCCCGCCCCTGACCGTCCGGCTCGACCAGGCAGTACGCGAGCGAGTGTGCGGCGAGCGACCCAGCCGACATCAGCGAGATCGCGACGAGCCAGGCGAGGCGGACTCGCGGCATCCCCTGGATCATGCCCTTTGACGGGCGCTCGCGTAGCACTGGAGTAAGCTGGAGGCTTGTGCAACGACAAAGGAAGGTGACGCGATGGCCGTCGTAGAGGTCGACCCGAGGGCGGCCGAGCGAGTACGTGAGGACGATCGCAACTACGTCCTCCACTCCTGGTCGATCCAGTCCAAGATCAGCCCACTTCCGATTGCGGGGGCGGAGGGAAGGTACTTCTGGGACTACGATGGGAAGCGGTACCTCGACTTCGCCTCCCAGCTCGTCAACGTCTCGATCGGGCACCAGCACCCGAAGATCGTCCAGGCGATCAAGGATCAGGCGGACCGCCTGTGCACGATCGGCCCTCCGATGGGGAACGACAAGCGGTCGGAGCTCGCTCGTCTCCTCGCCGAGGTGACCCCGGGCGACCTGTGCCGCAGCTTCTTCACGAACGGCGGCGCGGAGGCGAACGAGAACGCGATCAAGCTGGCGCGCTGGTACACCGGCCGCCACAAGGTGATCGCGCGGTACCGCTCCTACCACGGCGCAACGGCCGGGGCGGTCACGCTCACCGGCGATCCGCGCCGCTGGCCGGCCGAGCCGGGCATTCCGGGCGTCGTGCGCATGTTCGACCAGTACACGTACCGATGCCCTGCGGGGCATCCGGATCCGTGCCCGGTCTGCTCGGGCGGTCCGCACCTCGAGGAGATCCTGCAGTACGAGGGGCCGAACACCGTCGCCGCGGTGATCATGGAGACGGTCGTGGGGACGAACGGCATCATCGTGCCACCCGACGGCTACCTGAAGTCGATCCGCGAGGTCTGCGATCGCCACGGCATCGTCCTCATCTTCGACGAGGTCATGGCCGGCTTCGGCCGCACGGGGCGCTGGTTCGCCTGCGACAACTGGGACGTCGTCCCCGACATCATGACCGTCGCCAAAGGCATCAACTCGGGCTACGTCCCGCTCGGTGCGATGATCATCAACGAGCGGCTCTCCGAGTGGGTCTCGGACAAGGTTTTCGCAGGAGGCCTCACGTACTCCGGCCATCCGCTGGCCTGCGCGGCCGGTGTCGCATCGATCGAGGCGTTCCGCGAGGAAGGGATTGTCGAGAATGCGGCCGCGATGGGGGAGGTGCTCGCGGAGGAGCTACCAAAGCTCGCCGCGAAGCACCCGTCGATCGGTGACGTCCGCGGCCTCGGGCTCTTCTGGGGTCTCGAGCTGGTCAGGGATCGCGAGACGCGCGAGATGCTCGTGCCGTTCAACGCCTCGGGTGACGCCGCGGCCCCTGTCGTCAAGCTGACGAAGGCAGCGATGGAGCGTGGCCTCTACCTCTTCGTCCACTGGAACGTGATCATGATCGCGCCGCCACTCACGATCACCCGCGAAGAGCTCGACGAGGGCCTCGCGATTCTGGACGAGGTGTTGGAGCAAGCCGGCCTTTAAGGCCGGCGCGCAGTGGACGCCCGCAGGGCGGCCACGAAGTCCAGCCGGCGGAGCCGGCGTATCCAAGCCGGCCTGGAAGGTTCAGCCGGCGTATCCAAGCTGGGCCAAGCCGCTTATCGGTACACCCGTCGAAGGCGCGAGCCGCGAAGCCTCTGGTTCTCAGATCCCGAGGATCTGCTTCTTCTTCGCCTCGAACTCCTCCTCGGTGATCAGCCCCTGGCCCTTCAACGCCGCGAACTTCTGGATCTCCGCGACTTCGTCCGACTCGCCCGGCGCGGCCGCGGCCGGAGCGGCTGCCTGCTGCGGGACTGCTGGTGCCTGCTGAGCCTGGAGTTCCTGGATCTGGGCGTTCTGGTAGGCC
>JBBQXH010000228.1:0-4929 GCA_038209835.1 Gaiellales bacterium
ACTGGAAGTTGAGCCGCTTGTCGTCGATCGACCAGCTCTTGTTCGTCGCCAGGTAGATGCCCTCGTCGACGTCGGCGAGCAGATCCTCGAGGCTCCCCTCGCCCGGCTCGAGGTGCAGGTTCGTCATCCGCACGAGCGGCATACGGCTCCAGCCGTCTGCCCGCATTGATCCGCTGAGATCGCGACCGATCAACGCTGAGGTCTCACGCGACCCGAGGAAGCCTGTAAGGACGCCCGCCTCGATGATCGGCAGGCGGCGCGCGGGCACGCCCTCGTCATCGAACCCGAACGTTCCGAGGCCGCGCGGCGTGGTCGGATCGGCGGTGATGTTCATGTGCTCAGAGCCGTAGCGCAGCTCGCCGAGGTCGCCGTGATGGACGAAGCTCGTTCCCGCGTATGCAGCCTCGGTCCCGTAGACGCGATCGAGCTCCGTCGGATGTCCGACCGATTCGTGCACCTGCAGCTCCATCTGCTCGGCGTCGATGACGACGGTCGTGATTCCGGCCGGGCACGGGTCGGCTCCCAGGAGAGCCGACGCTTCCTCCGCGATGCGCGGCGCCTGACGATCGAGTCCAAGTTCCTCGACGAACTCCCACCCGGCCTGCGCGCTCGATCCGCCGTGTGCGCTCGGATAGCTTCGGATCTGGACGAGACCGTCTCGGATTGCCGTTGCGTCGATGCCACCACCGCATTCGTAGAACTCCTGGAAGAGGTCGCTTCCCTCGGAGGAGCGGAAGGCGCGGCATTCGCGCATGGCCCGGACACTGGCCGAGGTGACCGCGATCTTTGGGCCGCGAAGCGCCTCCTCGGCGCGCAGGCACAGCTCGACTTTCCGGTCGAGTGGCACCTCGACCGGGTCGTGATCTCCGGGCGTCCGGTACTCGCCCGTCTGCGGCGCTAGTGGCTCTAGCTCGACCCTGCGGCCCGTGGATCGAGCGCTCGAGCGAGCAAAGGCGACGGCTTTCACCGCCGCATCGCGAGCGCCGTTCTCGTCGAGGCGCCGATCACAGGCGAAGCCCCAGGCCCCGTCGACGAGCACGCGGACTCCGATCCCGGCGGTCTCCGCATCGTCGACGGAGTCGACGCGCCCGTTCCTCGTCGAGACATGTTGGGATCGGCGCTCGACGGCGCGGGCGTCGGCATAGCCGGCACCCGCGCCGATCGCGGCGTCGACGGCCCTGATGCAGAGTGCCTTCATCGGGCCAGACTATCTATCGCTCTCGCCTGCTAACCGCCCGGCTGCGTCCCTGGCGGTACGACCAGCAGCCTGTACGGCGCGTACTGGAGCGAGTACTCGCTCGGATCGTCGTAGGTGACGATCGCGGCGACCACGTCGTACCTTCGTTCCCCGAAGATCCGCTTCAGCTGGTGCACATTGAGCGAGCCGTGGCGGCGGGTGAGGTGCATCCGGGAGAGGATCGCGTGACGCGGGCCCGTGCTCGTCATCGCAACGAGCTGAACGGTGAAGCCGGCCACCCTGTTGGGCTTGATCTGGGTGGGCGTCGCCCAGCCGTTGAGCGTCGTGCCATCGGTCACGGTCTCACCGCCGACCTTGACGTCGTCGATCCACCAGCCCGGAAGGTCGACGCTCGAGTCCGTCACGTACCGGAACGCAAGGAGAACCGTCTTCCCCGCGTACGGGGAGAGATCGAAGCTCTCCTCGACCCAGGCCGCCGTGTCGCCGCCGCCGGACTGACCCGTGAAGCCAGGCAGGTTGTCCTTCACCGTCGGAACTGCGCCCGAATCGGGCTCCGAATCCGTGTCGTCGTTGGCAAGGCTCTTGTACGTCTTGCCGCCGTCGGTCGAGATCTGCACGAAGCCGTAGTCCCAGGTCGGCTCGGTGTCGTACCGAGTCTCGAACGTGAGCGTCGCGTCGTCCGCGGGAACCGCTACTTCGTGGACGATCGCCCGGTCGAAGTTCGAACCGGAGCCCGAGTAGAGCGCAGCGTCGCCCGGGTGGTCAGGTGGAGACTGATCGACACTCCATTCCACTGGTTGCGCCGGCAACGTCGCCGCGCCGTCGAACGTGACGCGCCCGATCTGCTTCGAGCTCACGTAGTGGCCGCTCTGGTCGCGCAGCCTGACGTAGTCGGACCCGTTCGGCGGTGCGCCGGGCCAGGCGTAGGCATCTGATGTGTCCCAGTTGATCGACGCGTCGAGCGTCTCGGACTGGTACCACGCAGCCTTGCCGTTGAAGGTCACGTTCGATCCGTCGAGGTACTTGTCGAGCGCGGCCATTGCGGCCCAGTCGTGGACGATATCCTTCGCCTGCCGTGCCGAGCCGTACTGCGTGACGAGCTTTCGGACGCCGGGCAGGCCGTCGCCGCCCTTGCCGCGATGAAGGTCGCTGATGAACTGCGTCCCGTAGCGGTCGTGGACGAAGTTCATGAACGTGAACGCCGCTCCGTAGTCGCAGAGGATCTCGTCGAGGTGGTCATCGTTCTGGTCACCCCACACCGTCAGCGAGTTCTCCGGGCCCCCGGGGCGGGGGTTCGGGTTCGCGTTCGTCTGCACCGAGCCCCAGCCGAGGAAGCATTGCGTTCCGCTCTCCGCCCTGGGATCGGTGATCGGGGCGGCCGGGTAGAGGTACCCCGTGTACCCGGCTGCCCAGTCGGCGAGCCCTTCGTCGACCCAGGTGAACTGATCCGGGTTCTGGTAGCGCTCGAGTAGGTGCTGGTACTCATGGGCGAAGACGCCCTCGTACAGGAAAGCCCTCCCGGGTGCGCTCTTGCACAGGTTGTCTGGATCCGGGTTGTCCGGCGGGTTCGCGCCGGTCCGATGGAACCAGTCGAAGGCGTCGATATTCATCACGTGCCGATCGAAAAGGTCGTCGAAGCCGCGGTCGTAGAAGCCGGCTATGTAGGTCGTGTCGCTCTCGTCGACGAGATCGAAGTTGTAGAAGTTCGAGTCCCGGAAGTTGTCGACGAGGACGACGATCTTGTGACCGTCTCCCGCGTAGTAGTCGGCCGGGAGCTCGAGGCTCGGATCCTCGACGAGTTCGGACT
Organism: Gaiellales bacterium; assembly: GCA_038209835.1. Classification (GTDB taxonomy): domain Bacteria; phylum Actinomycetota; class Thermoleophilia; order Gaiellales; family Gaiellaceae; genus JBBQXH01. The sequence goes on from JBBQXH010000228.1 coordinate 3,006, forward strand.
TCGAGCCGTCGCGACCCGGCGGCACGCTGAGCGCCTCCGACTCCTTCGGATAGATGTTCGAGTCGAACTGATCGATCAGGTACTGCACCTGGTCGTCGGTGATCTCGGTGCGATCGTTCCGGCAGTCGCCGGGCAGGAACTGCGTGCCCGTCGAGACCTCGTCCTGGTCGTTCGCAACCCAGACTTCGATGTGCTTGCCGATGCCTCGAAGCTGGTAGTTCTTGAGGTAGATGTACCCTCCGGCGTCGTCGAGCGCGAGCCAGATTCGCTCGTCGCCGATTGCGAGCGCGCCGGTCTGTCCGCGGAGCGTTCGCGCGATCATCGCCCGCGCGGCGGCTTTCGATCCGATTCTCAGCGGCAGCGGCTTCTGGTCGATGCCGACAGCGGCGTCGCCCTGTCCTCCCAGGAACACGTGCGTCGCCGCCTGTGCGCTCGCGGTAACGCCGAGCGCAAACAACGCTGCGACGACGAGCAGGCGTACAGCCCTCATACCCTCTCCCTCCTCGATCTCCCCTTTCCCGGCCGGCGGATTGCCCTCGCGCCACCCGAGACCTGCCGGAATCTCAGCCGTTTACAGGGGAAAAGTCAAGCGGGAACCTCTTGAGAGGACCTAACTCTGTGCTAGCCGGTAGACCGCGCCGTTGGCCTGCGAGACGAGCAGCAACTCGCCGCCCGCGTTCTCACCGAAGGACGAGAGCTGCTCGACCGTGAAGGAATGGGTGCGGACGTCGGTCGCGCGCCCGTCCTGCATCACGAAGCTCGAAACCTTGCCGCTGCAGTAGTCGCCGAAGAAGTAGCGCCCCTCTGCCTGCGGGATCTTCGTCCCGTGGTAGACGAAGCCACCGGTCACCGAGCAGCCTTCCGCGTGGCTGTACTCGTACGCCGGGTCGACGAGCACGCCGGTGGGGTTCGGTGCTCCGTCCTTGTACCGGTGCGTCCCCTCGAACATGTTCCAGCCGTAGTTCTCGAGACCCTGACCGGGGGTCGTCGAGACGTCGATCTCCTCCCAGTCTCCCTGGCCCACATCGCCGATGTACAGGTCGCCCGTCTTGCGGTCGAACGTGAAGCGCCAGGGGTTCCGCAGGCCGTAGCCCGTGATCTCCCAGTCTGCCCCGCGCTGATCGACGTCGATGGCGAGGATCTTGCCGAGGCGGCTCTGCAGGTTCTGCGCATGATCTTGCGGATCGCCCCCCGAGCCGCCGTCGCCCATGCCGACGTAGAGCCGGCCGTCCGGGCCGAACGCGAGCTGGCCGCCGTTGTGGTTGGGGTACGGCTGCTCGACACGGAGGAGCTGTCGCACCCTGATCGGCGACTTGCCCGTGCGGGCCCTGTACTCGGCCACGCGTGTGTTACCGCTCAGGTCCGTGTAGTCGACGTAGAACAGGCTGTTCGAGGCGAACTGCGGGTTGAAGGCCACGGAAAGGAGACCCTGCTCGCCGCCCGATCTCACCAGCCGGCGAATGTCGAGGAAGGGCTTCGTCTGGATGCGTCCGTTCTGGATCATGCGGATCCGGCCCGCCTGCTCCACGACGTAGACACGGCCAGGTTGGCTTCGGGGTGCGGTCGCCTGGACTGGCGCGACGAAGCCGGACGCGATCCTGACCAGCTTCAGGTTGAGTGCGCCGCTTGACGCCTGCGTCGCCTGCACCTGGGCCGAGGCGCTGCAACCGAGGATGACTAGGAGCGCGGCACCGGCTAGTGGCAGGAGGAGCGATCGAGGAAACCGTGGAACACGCACGCCTGTAGAGAACGTAGCCGCAGCACGCAACCGAACGCGCCGGTTACCTGAACCCTTCGAGGTTCCTTACGGACTCCAAACATTCTCCGTGTGGCTAGCCACGCAGATACGTGATGACTGCAAGGACGCGCCGGTTGTCGGCCGGCGCGTCCTCGAGGCCGAGCTTCATGAACAGGTGGCGGGTAT
>JBBQXH010000229.1:0-4896 GCA_038209835.1 Gaiellales bacterium
TGCCACTCGTCGGTGCCGTAGCCCGGAACCGCCTCGCGCGCCTTCTCGACCTCGTGGCGCTTCAGGGCCAGAAACGCTCTGACGAACTCCGGATGAAAGGCTCGTTGCAGAACGTCGTTCTCCTCGAAACGGCCGAGCGCCTCCTCGAGCGTCCCCGGAAGAAGCTGGAGGTCGTCGAGCCGGTACGCATTCGTCTGCGTTGGAGCAGGGGGCTCCACCTGCCGCTCGATTCCGTCGAGGACGCACGCGAGCATGCCGGCGAGCCCGAGATAGGGGTTCGACGCCCCTGACCCCAGACGGTTCTCGACATGGGTGTGCTCACCTCGCAGCGCCTTCACGCGCACGGCGACAGACCGATTCTCGAATCCCCACGTGATGCTTGCGGGCGCATACGTGCCCTTCCGGTAGCGCTTCACGCAGTTGACGGTCGGCCCGAGAAGAGCGTTCAGCCCCTCAGCGTGCTCCAGCAAGCCGCCGATCGCCCAGTGGAACTCCGGCGATACGTCGTCATCCTCGGGGCGCCAGAAGATGTTCCGGTCGCCGCCCCACAGACTCATGTGAAGGTGGCTGCTGCAGCCGCTCAGCCCGCTGAAAGGCTTGGTCATGAAACTGGCGATCAGGCCGTGTTGGGCGGCGATCTCCTTCGCGTACGTCTTGTACGTGAAGTTGTCATCGCCTCCGGCGACTCCTTCCACCGGATCGAAGGTGAGCTCGTACTGGGTCGGTCCCCACTCCTGGTTGAGCGTTCTCGGCGCGAGACCGAAGCCCCTGAGATCGCGGACGAGTTGCTGCAGCACCGGCAGGCGCTGGTTCGTCAGCGTGGTCGCGATGTCGGTGCCGCCGAACGGTGGGAGCCTCGAGTCCGCGTCGAGGAGATAGAACTCGTACTCGGCCTGCATGAGGACCGTGAGCCCGCGTTCGGCCGCTTTGTCGACTTGGCGCTCGAGGACCCGCCGAGGGCTCGCCTCGACCGGCCGCCCATCCGAGTACTCCATGTCGCAGATCACGCGCGCTTGCCCGGCCACGTGCGGCAGAACCGCGAACGTGGACAGGTCTGCTCGCATCGACAGGTCCGCGAAGGTCAGGTCCTCTCCGAACCCCGTGCCGGTCGCGACCCGACATTCGTGATCCCAGCAGTAGATGTCGCTGACGAGCGCGAGTCCGCTCTCGACGAACGACCAGAAGTGATCGGCCGTCACCGTCTTGCCGCGGGATACACCGTTAAGATCGGGCGTCTCGAAGCGGACGAGCTCGACCCGGTGCTCCTCGAGCAGGCGGGCGACGTCGTCGCGGTTCATAGCCAGGCGAGAACTGTGTCCGTGTCCGCGACCCAACCGAACTTCATGGCGAGGTTCTCGAGCGTGGCGGCATGCAGATCGGGGGCGAAGGAGGACACCGCGTCCAACACGACGGTCGTCCGGTAGCCGTGATGAAACGCCTCCCGAGCCGTCTCCTCGACGCAGATCTGGGTGACCGTGCCGACGACGACAAGCGACCTGATACCGACCGCCTCGAGCCGGTCGTCGAGGTCGGTGTCGTGGAACGCGCCGTATCCGTACTTGTCGATGACGATGTCTCCGGGCGCGGGCGCCAGCTCGTCGACCACCGCGGCGCAGTCGAGCGGACCGTCGGCGTCGGCGTAGCGGCGCTCGTGACCGGGCCAGCAGGCTCGGGTGCGGGGGTGGCACTCCGGCGACCAGAGCCAGAGCAGGTTGTCGTCCTCGTGCGACAGGAACCTCGTGTAGACGATCGGCCGGCCGCGGGCGCGAAAGGTCTCGATCAGGCGGCGCTGAGCAGGGATGGTCGACCGGGCATCCGGGACTCCCAACGGCGCGCCCTCACGGACGAAGTCGTTCTGCATGTCGACGACGACGAGCGCCGGGTCGGCAACGCGCTCGCCGGGGTCGAGTTGGGCCGCGATGATCGGCACGGACGGCTCGCCCATGGGCCGCAGGATGGTACACGCCACCGAGTAGTCTTCGTGCCGCCTCGGAGCAGCCTCGATGACACGGGAGGGACATTGAGCCCGACGAATGACCATGGAGCAATCGCCGACGTCGAGGCGCTGGAAGAGCGGCTCTCGCGCCCGGACGACGACCTCGTGGCCGACCTCGCTCGCCTCGACGGCGACATTCTCGTCCTGGGTGCAGGCGGCAAGATGGGCCCGACGCTGGCTCGCATGGCCAAGCGCGCCGCACCCGAGAGGACGGTCTGCGCCGTCGCGCGTTTCAGCGATCCCACCGTCGAGGCGACGCTGCAGGCACACGGCGTCGAGACGGTGCGAGCCGACCTCCTCGAGCGCGACGCGATCGACAGGCTCCCGCGGATGCGGAACGTCGTCCTGATGGCCGGTCAGAAGTTCGGAACGTCCGATACGCCGTCGCGCACGTGGGCCATGAACACGCTCCTGCCGGCAATGGTGGCGGAGACCATGGCCGACAGCCGGCTCGTCGTCTTCTCGACCGGTTGCGTCTACCCGTTCGTGCCGATCGAATCCGGTGGCTCGACCGAGGACTCGCCGCTGACGCCGCCAGGCGAGTACGCGAACAGCTGCGTGGGGCGGGAGCGGATGATCCGCTGGCATTCGGAGCGAAACGGCACCCCGGGTCGCCTGTTCCGGCTGAACTATGCGATCGACCTCCGATACGGCGTGCTGTACGACGTCGCCCGCAAGGTTCGGGACGGCGAGCCGGTCGACGTCACAACAGGCCATGTCAACGTCATCTGGCAGGGCGACGCGAACGCAATGGCGCTCCGCTGCCTCACCCATTGCACCACCCCCACCGAGCCGCTGAACGTGACCGGCCCGGAGACGATCTCGGTCCGCTGGCTTGCCGCGGCGTTCGGCGAGCGCCTCGGCAAGCGACCGACGATCGTCGGCCAGGAGGCGCTGACCGCGTGGCTCAGCAATCCGAGTCAGGCGCTCCGGCTCTTCGGCTACCCGAAGGTGGCGCTCTTGACGATGGTCGACTGGGTGGCGGACTGGGTCAGCCGCGACATGCCGAGTCTCGCCAAGCCGACCAACTTCGAGGGCCGGGATGGCACGTATTGAGGACGGTGCAATCGTCGAGATGCGAGCCGCCGACATCTCAGCCGGGCTCGCTCTGTCCGAGGAGGCCGGCTGGAACCAGACTGCCGAGGACTGGGCGATGATGATCAGGCTCGGACGAGCGTTCGCGATCTCTGGCTCGGGTGATCGGCTGATCGCGACCGCGCTCGCGCTCCCCTATCCACCGGATTTCGGCTGGATCAGCATGGTGCTCGTGCACGGTCCCTGCAGAGGACGCGGTCTCGGGACGCGCCTCCTGGAGCGGTCGATCGCAGCTCTCGAGGAACGAGGGCTCGTCCCCTTCCTCGACGCGACCCCGGCGGGACGGCCGGTCTACGAGCGGATGGGGTTTCGACCCATCGAGACGCTCGCCCGCTGGCGAGGATGTGGTCGCGGGAGCACCCCTCCCGCGCCCCCGCAGGACACGCATGACATCGAGGCACTGGATCGGGTTGCGTTCGGCGCCGATCGCCTGTTGATGCTCGCGGACCTGCTCGGCCGAGAGGGCGCTCTGGCCCGGCGCGATCTCGACGGGCGAGGCTTCCTCATGTCGAGACCCGGCCGGACGGCGACGTACATCGGACCAGTCGTCGCATACCAGACGGACACGGCGCTGAGTCTCCTCGAGGAGGCCCTCTCAGGGATTCCCGGCCCGGTGCTCGTTGACGTCCCTGACCGCGAATCGGCTGTCACGCAACTGCTCTCCGACCACGGCTTTCGCCAGGAGCGCCCCTACACCCGAATGGCACGCGGCAGGAGCACCGGTTTCGGCCGGCCCGAGCTCGTCCGCGCCATTGCGGGACCGGAACTCGGGTAGCCGTCAGGCTGGCGATGCACCGGACAGAGATCCCCGACGAAGCGCTGGCGGCCTTCCGTGCCGGAGCCGTCATTCCCGCTCATCCGCTCGCTCTCGACGCTAACCTCTGGCTCGATGCTCGCCGTCAGCGCGCCCTCACCCGGTACTACATCGACGCCGGTTCGGGCGGCCTTGCGGTCGGCGTGCACACGACCCAGTTCGCCATCCGCGAGGCCGGGCTCTACGAACCGGTCCTCGAGCTCGCCGCGGAGACCGCCGCCGCCTGGACTTCCCGGCCGCTCTTCCTCATTGCCGGCGCGGTTGGACGCACCGAGCAGGCCGTTGCCGAGGCTCGCACCGCGCGCGCACTCGGCTACCACGCAGTCCTCCTCGGCCTCGCCGAGCTGAAGGGCGAGAGCGAGGAGACGATCATCACCCATTGTGAGGCGGTGGCCGACGAGATGCCGGTCGTCGGCTTCTACCTCCAGCCGGCGGTCGGCGGCCTGACCCTGCCTCGCAGTTTCTGGCGGCGCCTCGCGGGGATCGACAACGTGATCGGCATCAAGGTCGCCCCGTTCAACCGGTACTCGACGCTCGATGTCTTCCACGGTGTCGCCGAAGCGGGAGCCGCGGATCGCATCTCCCTCTACACCGGCAACGACGACCACATCGTGCTCGACCTCACTGTTCCCTTCCGTACCGAAGCCGGGGAGTTACGGTTCGTCGGCGGGCTTCTCGGTCACTGGTCCGTGTGGACGCGGTCCGCAGTCGACATCCTCGAGCGCTGCCGCAGCGTTCGGGGAGCCTCGACCGTTCCGGCGGACTTGCTCGCCCTCGACAGCGCCGTGACGGATTGCAACGCCGCCTTCTTCGACGTCGCGAACGGCTTTCGTGGCGTCATCGCCGGCTGCCACGAAGTGCTTCGCCGCCAGGGGCTCCTGGAGGGCCGCTGGTGCCTCGATCCGGACGAGGACCTGAGCCCCGGCCAGGCCGCGGCGATCGACCGCGTCTACCGGCTGTATCCGGAACTGGCCGACGACGATTTCGTGGC
>JBBQXH010000230.1:0-4843 GCA_038209835.1 Gaiellales bacterium
CCTCGCAGCGATCACGATCTCGCGCTTCGCCGCCTGGGGATCGCGCTCGCAGTCGAGCACGGTGAGCGGCGTCGCCCGAATCGAGGCGCAGCGCGACTCGAGGCCGTGGAGCCGCACCATGTCCTCCAGCATCGGCTTCACCCGCGGGAGCACGCTCACGATCGTGAACCGGTGCGCGACCGTGCACGCCATCAGCATCGAGGCCTCGGCGATGCCGACCACGGGGACTGGCGAGATCTCACGAGCGGCGAACAGGCCCGGATCCCCGTAGCAGGCGATCACGACCCCGTCGAAGTCCGCCGCGCGCTCCTTGATGACCTCGAGTGTCGCGACCCCGGCCAGCTCCTCCTCGTAGTGCCCCTCGATCGACCGCGGCCCCCACGCGGGCGATGTCACCTCGATCTCGGTCTCGGGCCGCGCGTAGCGACGCGCCTCATCGCCGATATCGCGGGTCATCTCCTCGCTCGTGTTCGGATTGATGACCAGAATTCGCATCTCACTCCTCCGTTGCGTAGCCGTCGAGGACGTCGTTTCGGATCGCAGCAGGATCGCGCTCCGCCGGATCGCCATACCCACCACCGGAGGGACCGACCAGGCGCAGCCGGTCGCCCGTAGCCGCCTTGCGGTAGGGAAGCTTCGAGGGGAGCGCCTGCTCGCGCTCGGTCCCAGCATTGAGGACGATCGACCCGGGCGTACCCGCGAGGCCGCCGAACAGGCCGGGCGGCGCGTACTTCGATCCGTCACCCTCGACCGAGAAGCCGCCTGGCTCCGTGAACTCGAACTCGCGGATCGAGCCGAGACCGCCCCGCCAGCGCCCCCGACCCCCGGTGCCCTCGGTCAGCTCGTAGCGGGTCAGCCTGAGCGGGTAGTGCGACTCGATGTCCTCGATCGGGTTGTTTCGAGTATTGGCGTAGAGCGTGTCGACCGCGTCGAGGCCGTCCTTGCCGTGCCGGCCCCCGTAGCTTCCCTCCATGATGTCCATGTACACCCAGTGCGTCCCGCCGCGCAGACCCGAGAACGCCGTCACCTTGAGGTTTCCGATCCCCGCCGACACGCGCTCCGGGACGACCGGGGCGAGCGCCCGCATGACCGTATCGGCCACGATGTTCCCCGAGCAGAACCGCGCGATCACGGGAGCGGGGAAGCGCGGATTCGCGAGCGTCCCCTCGGGCGCGGTGATCGTGATCGGTCGGAAGAGCCCCGAGTTCGTCGGCACCGGGTCGTGCAGCTCGGTGTCGAGCAGGATCGATCGGACGGTGAGGAGCACGGCGATGTCGACTGTTCCCTCGAAGGGCATGTTGATCGGCAGGTCGACCTGAGGAGCCGTTCCCGCGAGGTCGACGACCATGTCCGAGCCGTCGACCGTGACGGCGACCCGCACGACGAGATCGCGATACGACGGATCCGGATGATCGAGGAACCCGTCGAGGTATCCCTCCGCCCGGTACGTCCCGTCCGGCAGCTTCTCGATCTCGCGCCGCAGCATGCGCTCCGAGTAGTCCATCAGGTCGTCGCTCGCCGCCCGTACTGTCTCGAGGCCATAGCGGCCGAGCAGGTCGACGAAGCGCTCGGCGCCGATGCGGCACGCGGCCACCTGAGCCTCCATGTCACCGACAACGAGCTGGGCGGCCCGGATGTTGTCGCGCAGGATCCGCCAGATCCACTCGTTCCTCCGCCCTGCCTCCTCGATCTTGATCGCGTTGAACTGGAGGCCCTCCGCGTACGCGTCGGTCGCGTCGACGATCCCGCAGGTGCCCGGGGTGAGCGCCCCCAGGTCGAGGTGGTGCGCCGTCGTGGCCGAGAACGCGACGAGCTCGCCGCCGTGGAAGATCGGCACGACGAACGCAACGTCCGGCCCGTGCGAGGCGCCGTAGTAGGCGTGATTGTGGATCACGACATCGCCCGGCCGCCATTCCTCGCCGAGCTCGTCGAAGCGGCGGTTGATGCCGCGCACGTACCCGGGGATGGGGCCCGACTGCAGCGGCGTCGACTGCGACGACTCGCAGAGCTGGCGGCCCTCGCCGTCGCAGATCGCACAGCCGAAGTCCTCGGACTCGCGGATGATCGAGGAGTACGACATGCGCGCGAGCTTGTGCCCCATCTCGACGGCGATCGAGTCGAGCGCCCCGCCGATCACGGAGGTGGTGACCGGATCGATGCGGGTGCCGGCGGGGCTCATCGGGTTGCCGACAGGATAAGGACACCCGACGCGTCGGCGCTGGCCTTCCACTCCGGTGGAACGAGAACCGTCGTGTCCCGCTGGAAGACGATCGCCGGCCCCGCGATCGACTCCGCGAGCGGAAGCCGCCCCCGCTCGAGATAGCGCGTCGGAAGCGTGACGAGGCCGCCGTCGCGCCGGTAGACGCTCTCACCGTGACCGAGCGTGGCGTCAGCGAGCGAACCGGGCGACACCGGGAGCTTCCCGATCCTCGGCCGCCTCCCGGTTGCCGTCGCACGGGCGTTGACGATCTCGATCGGATCGCGGAACCCATGGCCGTATTCGCGCGCGTGCAGCCGATGGAAGCTCTCCAGGGCGGCCTCCCCGAACTCGCCGTCCGCGAGCGGGACCCGCAGCTCGTAGCCCTGCCCGAGGTAGCGGCAATCGAGCGCCACTTCGACCTCGATCGCGTCTGCAGGGACGCCGTCCCTGCGAAGGCTCTCCCTGACCTCGCCAGCGAGCGTCCGCAAATCGCGATTCAGCCGATCCGCGTCGATCGCCCCTTCCACCATGAACACGGTGCGGAGCTGATCGACCTTCAGATCGCCGGTCAGGAGGCCCGTCGCCGAGGTGATCCCCGGGTAGGGCGGCACGAGCACCTCGGGGATCCCGAGCGTCTCGGCGACCTCGCAGGCGTGAAGCGGCCCCGCACCGCCGAACGCCACGAGCGCGAAGTCGCGTGGATCGTGTCCCTTCTGCACCGTCCGCGACCGGATCGCACGCGCCATCTCCGCGTTCGCAATCGTCACGATGCCCTCGGCGGCGGCGAGCCGATCGAGCCCGAGCCGTTTCCCCAGAGCGTCGACGGCCGCCAGCGCGCGGTCGCGATCGAGCGCCATCTCGCCGCCGAGGAACCGCTGCGGGTCGATCCGCCCCAAGACGACGTTCGCATCGGTGATCGTCGCCTCGTTGCCTCCCAGGCCGTAACAAGCCGGTCCGGGGCTGGCGCCGGCGCTTCGCGGGCCGACGCGGAACGCGCCACCGCCGTCGACATGGGCGATCGACCCTCCTCCCGCACCGATCGTGTGGATGTCGATCATCGGGACGAGGAGCGGATATCCGGCGACCTCAGTGTCGCGTGCCGACGCCTCCGTGATGCCGCGCTCGGTGACGATGCCGATGTCTGCCGACGTCCCGCCCATGTCGAACGTGATCAGCCGCTCCCGCCCGCAGAGCTCGCCGGTCCACAGCCCACCCAACACGCCCGCGGCCGGCCCGGAGAGGAGGAGCGTGACCGGCTTCTCGCTCGCCGCTCGGACGCTCGCGACGCCGCCGTTCGACATCATCACGTGTAGGTCGCTCTCGACCCCCAGGTCTCGAAGCGCCCCGCCGAGCCGCTCGAGGTACCGGCCGGTGCCAGGGCCGACGAAGGCGTTCATGCACGCCGTCGTGAACCGCTCGAACTCCCGGAACTGCGGAAAGATGTCGGCGCTCGCCGTCACGAACGCGTCCGGCAACTCCTCGGCGACGATCTCCGCCGCGCGCCGCTCGTGCTCGGGGTTCAAATAGGAGAAGAGGAAACAGACGGCGACCGCCTCGACGCCGTCGGCGCGAAGCTCTCGCGCCGCGGCTCGCACCGCATCCTCGTCGAGTGGGACGGAGACGCGACCCTCGGGAGGGACGACCCGCTCCGGTACGACGTGCCTGTGACGACGCTCCACGAACGGGCGGGCCTGCCAGGGGATGTCCTGCATCACCGAGTAGTGCTGTGGCCGCTGATGCCTCCCGATGTGGACGATGTCGCGGAAGCCCTCGGTGGTGACGAGCCCGCAGAGTGCACCGCGATGCTCGAGCACGGCATTCGTCGCGACCGTGGTTCCGTGGAAGACGCCCTGAACGTCTGCGGCACGGACGCCCGCCTGATCGCACAGCTCGCGCAGACCCTCGACGAGCGCGCGTCCGGGGTCATCGGGCGTCGAGCGCACCTTGTGGACGTGCACGGCCCCGGACTCCGTGTCGTAGAGCATGAAGTCCGTGAACGTTCCGCCGATGTCGACTCCGACGACGCGCATCCGAGGAAACCTACTCGCGGGTCGTCGCTGCGGCGCGGCGCGCCTCGATCTCGTACGGATTGTTGGCATAGCCGCGATAGAGGTACGACAGCGGCATCGCGATCGGCCTGTGCTGCATCTGCCAGACATGGCAGAGCTCGTGGACGATCAGGTCGCCCGAGGTCTCCCCGATCGGCGTGCGTAGCATGATCGTCCCGTAGAACGCATGCCCGTCGAAGCGCCTGAAGTACGGGAGGCGGAAGAACCAGGGGGTCGTGTAGATCCTGACGTGCCTCGCGCGAACCGGCCGGGGGTAGAAGTCGAGCGTGTCCAGTCGCTTGCGTGCACGCTCGAGCGCGGCACGCTCCGCTCCGACTATGAGCCCGACTCGCTCTGTGAGCCGGTACTCGTCGTCGTGGCGCCGCCGTCCGTCGACGTTCCGCTCGACGAATCGCTCGAGCCCGACCCAGTCGAGCTCGACCCGGATGACTCGACCGGGAGCCTGGGGTCGTCGAGAACGAGGACAGCCGTCCCGTCCTGGAGCTGCTGGAAGGTGAACCGGTAGAAGTTCGATGACGTCAGCCGGTCGATCGTCGCGACCTCGGAGGGTGCGATGTCACCGGGAGACGGCGGA
>JBBQXH010000231.1:0-4835 GCA_038209835.1 Gaiellales bacterium
GAAGGCGAGAACTCCGAGATTGGACGAGATGAAGGGGATGAGAAAGTTCAAGGCGATCTTGATCCCGGTGGTTTGCGTGGCCTCGCCGTGCAGGATGACGTCGCCCTGGTTGACCACGGTGATCACGCAGCCGACGAAGAGAGCGATCTCGAGCGTCCGGCGCAGGTTGGCCGGCGATCGGCACACGTCGAGAGCGACGAGAAGCGACTCCCACCGACCCGTCAATGCGGTTCCTTTCCACGAAAGAAGGAGCTGTGACCGATCGTTCTCCCTCTTAGAGCGTGAAGGTAAAGAGAGCTTAGTGCGAGTCAAATGCACAACGGTTCAGAAGCCGTGAACCTGGTCACGCAGACAGCGGGCGCCCGCTCGCCGGCGAGCTCTGAGGCGCGCGAGCGGATCCTCGCGGCTGCCTACGACCTCTTCTCACGCAACGGCATTCGCGCCGTTGGAATCGATGCGATCATCGAGCGCTCCGGTGTCGCGCGGATGACGCTCTACCGGAACTTCACCTCGAAGGACGAGCTCGTGCTCGCCTTTCTCGAGCGACGCGAGGAGCGCTGGACGAACGGCTGGCTCCAGCAAGAGGTCGAGCGCCGCACGGTCGACCCGGTCGACCGTCTCCTCGCGATCTTCGACGTCTTCGACGAATGGTTCCGTACAGACGACTTCGAGGGTTGCTCGTTCATCAACGTGCTGCTCGAGATCACCGATACAGGGAACAGCCTTCATCAAGCCAGTGCGACCTACCTCGTGCGCATCCGCTCCTTCCTCGAGCGCCTCGCGACCGAGGCCGGTGTTGCCGACCCGGCGGCGTTCGCGAAGCAGTGGCACATCCTGATGAAGGGCTCGATCGTCGCCGCGGCCGAGGGCGATCAGGACGCCGCCACGCGGACACAAGATCTCGCCTCGCTGCTCGTGGCGCGCGAGCTCAAGCGATAGCAACTCGCTCGGCCACAGCGTCCACCCTTCCCCATCTCCCGGGAATCCCCCGAAGGGCAAGCCGTGCGATCTCCGGCGGAAGCAGCGGGTCGACCGCGAGCTGATCGCCGCGAGGCTCCAGGCCGAGGAGGACACGTAGGAAGAGGAGCGGCGTTCCCGTCGCCCAGGCCTGCGGGCTCGAGGCGGTGGGGTACTCGACCGGGAAGCGCGTCTGCTCGCGCGGATAGCCGGCGAAGACCTCTGGAAGCCGGTGGCCGAAGTACGTGGCGGCCTCGCAGATCGCGACCGCGATACGGGCGGCCTCCTCCCGGTACCCGTAGCGGGCGAGACCGGCGGCCACGATCGAGTTGTCGTGGGGCCAGACCGTGCCGTTGTGGTACTCGATCGGGTTGTAGCCGCCTTCGCCGGCGGCCATCGTCCGGATCCCCCAGCCGGAGAAGAGCCTGTCTCCCATCAGGTGGTCGGCGATCGCTTGCGCCTTGTCGTCGTCGACGATGCCGCTCCAGAGGAGGTGGCCGATGTTCGACGTGAGGCTGTCGACGGGCCGGTTTTCGCCGTCGAGTGCGAGCGCGTAGAACTGCCTGTCCGCGATCCAGAAGTCGCGGTTGAACCGCTCCTTCAGCTCGGCCGCCTCGCTCTCGAGGCGCTCGGCCAGCAACGGGTCGCCCCAAACCTGGCGGGCCAGGCGAGCCGCACGAACCTTGGCGTCGTAGACGTACCCCTGGATCTCGCAGGTCGCGCGGGGAAGCGTCGAGAGCGTTCCATCCGCGTAGAGAATCGAGTTCCACGAGTCCTTCCAGCACTGGTTCTCGAGCCCTGACTCGGTGTTGCGCTCGTACTCGACGAAGCCGTCGCCGTCACGGTCGCCGTAGCGATCGATCCAGTCGAGCGCGGCCCGGGCGGCAGGCTCGAGCTCGCGCACGAGCTCGGTATCGCCCGTCCAGCGCTCGACCTCGTCGAGGAGGACGACGAAGAGCGGCGTCGCATCGTATGTGCCGTAGTACGGGGAGTGCGGCCGCTCGCCGAACACGGTGAGCTCACCGAAGCGAAGCTCATGCAGGATCTTGCCCGGCTCCTCCTCGCGGTAGCGGTCGACCTTCTGCCCCTGCTTCGCGGCCAGGACGCGGAGCGTCGTCTTCGCGAGCTCCGGCGCGAATGGCAGCGCCTGGTAGCTCGTGAAGAGGCTGTCACGGCCGAACAGCGCCATGAACCACGGGAGCCCCGCGGCGGGGATGGAGGCACCGGGAATGACGTCGGGGTAGAAGCGCAGGGCGGCCAGGTCGACGAGGCTCCTGCGGTAGACGTGCTCGAGCTGGTCCCAGTCGCTCTCGAGCTCGGGCGCGTCGTCACGCCACTGCTGGAGGCTCTCGCCGATGAACGGCTTCGCCTCCTCCTCGCCGTGCCCGTACTTGAGAACACACACCTCGTCGGCAACAGGACGGACCTCGAGGCAGGTCGACCACTCGTCCTTGGCCGGAATCGTCACGCGGAAGACGAGGCTCTGTCCCTCGATCTCGGAAGGGGCGCTCGACCCGATCAGGACCTCCCGGACGAACTGCTCGCGGCGGTACCCGAGGACGAGCTCACCGTCCCGCACATCGCTGTACGTCTCGCCCTTCTTCACGAGCGCGTCCTTGACCTCGAAGAGATCCGCGAAGTCCGATCCGGCCTCGATTCGCAGCTCGACCTCGGCCGGCTCGGCGCCGTGGTTCAGGATCGTGACGTCCTCGTGGAAGCCCTCGCCGACGAGCCGCTTGCGCAGGACTGAGAGGTAGGGGTTCTCGTAGATGGTTCCCGTCGGCGGCACGAGGAAGAACTGCGCCTCGAAGTACTGGACGTCGTCGGTCGAGAGGACGTTGGGCCTCGTGCCGTCGACGGTGAGGATCCAGCGAGAGATGAAGCGCGTGTCCTTGTAGAAGAGGCCGTGCGGCTGATCGGGTCCGGCGTCGATGTCACCGCTTCGGTCCGAGACCACGAACGTTGAGCCGTCGAGGATGCTGATCGTCTCAACCGGCATCACGAGACCTCCGCCATCGGCTGCGCCATCATCGGATGCGCGCAGTGGTCGGACATCTCCTGGGTCAGATCGGAGTCCGGAATCGCGCGGAGGGCGGTGCCGAACGCTTCCGAGAACGTCGGGAACTGGGCGATCGTGTCCTTCAGTACCGCGACGGGAATCTCGGCGCGGATCGCGAGGACACACGTATGGATCCACTCGCCGGCGAGCGGGGCGACGGCCCATGCGCCGACGAGCACCTGGCGCTCGCGGTCGACGATGACGCCGAACTTCCCGCTCGGGTTCTCCTCGTACGTGTACGCGCGCGCGACCGTGCTCGGAAGATCGATCGTCGAGGTGACGACGTCGATGCCCTGCTCGCGTGCCTGCGCCTCGGTGAGTCCGACGGCCGCGATCTCGGGCTGCGTGAAGATGACGCGGGGAACCGCCCGGTAGTCGGTCTTCGCGGGCTGTCCCATGATGTCGGCACAGGCGATGCGTGCCTGATACTTGGCGACGTGCGTGAAGGGCGCGAGCCCCGTCACGTCGCCGATCGCCCAGACGCCGTCTCCGGCACGGCAGCGTTCGTCGATCTCGATGCCGCGGCGGGTCGGCTCGATTCCGACGGTGTCGAGGCCGATATCGCCGGAGCGCGGTCGGCGCCCGGTCGCGACCAGCAACTCCGCACCCCGCGCCTCCGAGCCGTCGTCGAGCTCGACGACCTTCTCGCCGCTCTCGACCCTGACGCCCTTCGCGTGGACGCCGAGGCGCAGGTCGATGCCATCGGCCTCGAGGATCTCCGCGAGGGCGTCGCCGATCTCGGCCGGCTCGCGGTCGGCCAGCCGGTCGGCGCCCTGCACGATCGTCACTCGTGATCCAAAGCGCGCGAGGAACTGGCCGAGTTCGATGCCGACAACGCCTCCGCCGATGATCACGATGCTCTCGGGGATCTCGGTCAGGTCGGTCGCCTCCCGGTTCGTCCAGAATCCGGCCTCGGCGAGACCGGGGATCGGCGGGACGACGGCCTCGGCTCCCGTCGCGACGATGATCGCGTCGGTCTCGAGCACCTCTCCACCAGCCTCGACCTTCCCCGGCGCAGAAATCCTCGCCGTGTCCTTGATCACGTGGACGCCGCGGTCCTCGTAGCGGGTGACGCGGTTCGCGTCGTCGTGGCTCGACACCATGTAGTCGCGGTAGGCGGCGAGGCGCTCGAAGTCGAGCGACGGCGTGCCGATACCGGCAGTCTTCTCGGTCTCGCCCTCGAGCTCGGTCGGGCGGAGCAGCGTCTTCGACGGGATGCATCCCCAGTTCGAGCATTCGCCGCCGAGAACGGTGTTCTCGACGAGCACGACACGCTTGCCGGCCTTGAGGAGCGTGTTCACCGCGACCTCTCCCCCGGGCCCGCCGCCGATGATCACCACGTCGTATCGATCAGCCATCTGTGCCATCTCCTTCAAGTCGATGCGGTAGAGACTCGGACTCCTGACCTGCGTTACAGCGAAGCCTTCGTTAGTCTCAGCGGCCGATGGAGGATGACCCCCAGCTCGTCGCCGACCTCCGCGCCGGTAGCGAGCAGGCCTTCGCAACCCTCGTCGATCGCTACTCCCCGCAGATGCTCCGCCTGGCGATGGTCTTCGTACCGAGCCGAGCCGTCGCCGAGGAGGTCGTCCAGGAGGCGTGGATCGGCGTGCTCAGGGGCATCGACCGGTTCGAGGGGCGATCGTCGCTGAAGACCTGGATCTTCCGGATCCTCACCAACCGCGCGAAGACCCGAGGCGTGCGCGAAGGGCGAAGCATCCCGTTCTCGTCGCTCTGGAGCCCGGGCTCAGAGCAAGGCGAACCGTCGGTCGGGCCCGAGCGTTTCCTTCCGGCTGACGACTCGCGCTGGCCTCATATGTGG
>JBBQXH010000232.1:0-4826 GCA_038209835.1 Gaiellales bacterium
GATCGTCTGGACGAGCGCGGTGGCTGCCCCGACCTGCGCGAAGATGTCGAGGTTCTGGATGTCCTGTCCGGGCGTGTCGAGGATGTTCATCCCGAAGACACGCTTCCCGGCGCCGCCTGGCGCGGAGACGCCGTGGTAGAGCTCGACGAAGTGGAAGCGGACGTCGTAGGTTCCGTTGGCGACGGGAACCGCGTAGGTGAACTGTCCCCAGCGCTCGTCACGGTAGAGGGCGGGATCGTTCGTCCCGGCGATCGCCGTCGACGAGGCCACCTGGTAGGTCGCGCCGCCCGTCGAGAAGCTGTCGGCGCGGTACGACGCCCCGGTGGAGGCCGTGTACGCAGGTCCTCCGCTGTTGACGCGCGTCGACTCGCCACCCGTTGCCGGCGTCGTCGCGGACGCCTCGTTCGAGGCGACCGACTGCGATCCCGCTTTCAGCGTCGTGACGACGTAGTAGTACGACGTTGCGGCCGCGAGCCCGGTGTCGGTGAAGCTCGTTCCTGTGATCGGGGTCGGATTCGCGAGCGAGCCGAGAGGCTGCCCGCCGCTCCTCGGAGCGAGCAGACGGTAGACGTTGTAGCCGTCCGCGCCGGCGACGGCGTTCCACGAGATCGTGATGCCGTCGGCACCGGTCGGTATGGCAGAGATGCCTGTCGGGGCGTCTGGCCTACCGGCTGTTGGCGCATCGAGGACGATATCGCCCGCCGGCGTCTGAGGCAAAGCGCCCATGTCGGCGAGCACGTTCGTCGTGATCTGCTGGATCTTCTGGTTTGGCTCGCCTGTTCCCGACGCGTTCGCCGCGAGGCCCCGGTTCCAGTGGTTCGTTCCCGTCGAGAAGACGAGAGCGCCGCTCGGAGCCGTGTACTTGACGACGTTGACCGTCGTCGAGCCTGGAGACGTGTAGGCGCCGTTCGCCTGGACGAGCTGGCCCGTCACGGGAGAGCTCGCCAGGGTCTTCAGTCCAGCCGGCTCCTGGCCGTTGGCCACACGCGCGTCCCACTCCCAGCCGATGATCGAGCTCCCGATCGAGGTCGAGGTCCCGGGCGCCTGGGTATCGAGGCCGGTGTACCGGTAGACGCGGTCAGTCCCCTCCGCCGCGCTGACGACGAGCGGGAAGTACGTGTTGTCCGCATCGCCGACGTACATGATGCCGGTGAGGGCGTTCTCGGGGTTGTTTGCGCCGGCCGGGTCGCGCCACGTGCCGGTCGCGACGCCGCTGGGATCAGCGCCGCCGCTCTGCGTGGTCTTGTAGCAGACCTGCACGCGGCCGCCGTTCTCGAAGCGGATCTTCCAATAGATCTCGTTCGAGCCACTGAAGAACAGGCCGACTCCGGCGTCGCGCCCAGACTGGAACGCCGAGCGCATCGCGGCAGAAACGTATTCGTCGTGGGCGGGGGAGATGTAGGCCTTGTGGCCCGAAAGGCCGCCCCCCGACTCGAGGTCGGTGTTGGCGATGTACGTGACGTCGAAGCCTTCGCGCTCGAGCCAGAAGACCGTGGCGAACTCGGTGCGCGTGTACCAGTCACGAAGACCAGAGCGCGGCTGTTCGTAGGGCCGGTCGAAGGAGACCTTCACCGCGCGTGCGGTGCCTGCAACGGTGATGTTGCCCTGTGAGTTGAAGTCGTATAGCGACTTGCCGCCGTAGTTGTTGTACGCCTGGAAGTTGCTGACCGCAGTGCCGTACAGCACGTCCGAGCCGGCGCCGTCGTTGCGCACGACGAGCAGGATCTGGTTGTCGGAGCCGTTGTCCTCGCGGACGAGCCGGAGGAGGTAGTTCCCGGACGCCCAGGAGGAAGTGGTCGTCAGGGTCGTCGAGACAGACCAGCTGGAGCAGTCGATGAGGCCGGTGCTCGCGTCCGTCGTGCATGCCGGCTGAAGAACACCGGGGAGCCCGCGGATCACGGAGTAGAGGCGCGCGCCGTTGCCACCGTAGTAGCCGGTCCGGTAGATCTCGATCCGGTAGGTCGCGCCGTTCTGCGTGTTGACCTTGAGGCCAACGGAGCCGCCCTTGTTGATGCTGGACGCAGTCGCGAAGCCCTCGATGCCTCCGGAGCTGACAGCACCGGCGCCCTGCACGTTCCAGCCGGAGTTGCCGGGGAAGCAGTTCTCGACGACGATGGCGTTGCCGCTCGAGCAGGCGCGGGCCTTCGGCGTCGCCTGGACGGTCAGCGAGTCCGGCGACTCGCCGGACAGATCGACCGAGCGGACGACGTAGTAGTACGTCGTCCCGTTGGCAGCGGTCGTGTCGGAGAAGCTCGCCCCGGCCACGCCTGCCGCCGGGGTGAGGAGATTCGTGATCGTGGTCGGGCTCGTCCCGCGATAGACCGTGTAGCCGGTTGCCCCGGCGGCAGGCTGCCACGCGAGCTCGACGCTCCCGGACAGCGCGATGCCGGTCGCCCCGGAGGGCGCCAGGGCTGCCGAGGCCAGGGCGGGGATCGCAACCGCAACGAGAGCCGCGAGCGCCGCTATGAGTGCGAACCGCTTCATGCCCGTGCCGCCTCCTCCACCGAGCGCCTGCCGCGGTGCCAGGCTGCGGTGCGCTCGAGACCGTCTCGAAGCGACACCGACGCCTTGAACCCGAGCAGCCGTTCGGCCTTCGTGGTATCGGGAATCCTCCTGCGGACGTCCTGGTAGTTGCCAGGGAGCGACTCGTACGGGACGAAGCGGGCCCGGAGAGGCTGCGGGATGCCGATGATGTCCTGGATCTCGCTCGCGAGATCGAGGATCGTCGTCGGCCGCGAGCCGCCGATGTTGACGACCTCGCTCCGTGCCTCCGGCGTGCGGAGTGCCCGCACGAACCCGTCGACCGTGTCGCTGACGTAGGTGAAGGTGCGTACCTGGAGCCCGTCGCCGTGAATCTCGATCATGTCGCCGTCGAGCAGCGTCTCGAGGAACACGGACTGCGGCCCGCCCCACCAGGTGGGGTGGTTTCTCGGGCCGTACGAGCCGAAGAGCCTGAGGATCGTGACGCGGAGGTCGCGCTCCTCGGCGAGCGCCAGAACCATGTGCTCGTCGTAGAGCTTCGAGACCGCGTACGCCCACCGGCGCGTGGTCGGCGGTCCGAGGACGAGCGGGCCGTCCTCGGCGAACGGCGGAGTCCCGTTTCCGTAGACGTCCGAGGTCGACGCGATCACGAGATCGGCATCGAGCGAGAGCGCCGCGCTGGCCGCCGCGTTGACGCCGGCGACGTTCGCCTCGAGTGTCATCAGGGTTCCGCCGTAGCGCGGGATCTTCTGCGCCGCCATGTGGACGATCGCGTCGCAGCCGTCGAAGGCCGCGCGCAGCTCGCGCCGGCGGGTGCAGTCGAGCAGCTCGAACTTGAACGCCTCGTCGTCGAGGCAGCGGTCGAGGTTGCTGAGCGAGCCGCGGGAGAGGTCGTCTACTCCGACGACCTCGCAGCCCTCGTCGAGCAACCGGTCGCACAGATGGGAGCCGATGAATCCTGCTGCTCCAGTGACGCCTACGCGCCTCACGAAGTACCTCCTCTGATCCAGATGTCAAGTGTGTGCGTGCCGCCGGGCCCCGCGGGAAGCGTGGCCAGGCGGTCGAATCGCGTTCGGATCCAGCCTGCGAGCGTCCTGTCGAAGGACTGTCCGAACGCTGTGTGTCCGTACTCGGTGAACTCGCGCCGGTCGGTGACGACCAACCGGACGCCTGCCTGCTCGAGGCGGGCGATCGCGCCCAGCTCGTCGGCTCGGGTCGGGAGCGCTCCGGGCAGCAGCGAGAGCTGCGGCAGCGGATCGGTCCGGCCCGAAAGCGTGTAGAGCGTCGTCAGCTGCGGGGCGAGCAGGATTGGATCTCCCGCCTGCGTGTTCGCCACGATCGCCTCGAGCGCAGCCTGCATCGGCGCCGCATCGGCCGGCGCGGCGGCGATCGATCCGCCCGGCCCGCTGACAGATGCCGACTCGGTGGCCGCATCCTTCAGCGTCAGGCCGACACCCGCGGCTGCGAGGAATGCGAGCCACAGTGCCCCGAGGAGGACGACCGAGCGGGACCGCGCCAGCTCGACCAGATGGAGTCGCGCCAGGAAGATCGCCGCGAGCGGGACGGCGTAGAGGGCCGGCTGAGCCCGCGTCGAATGGACGAAGAAGGCCGCGTAGGTCGATGCGGCGACGGCGGTGAGCACGAGGCACGCCGCGAGAACCGCGAGCGCAGCCGGCGTCCGTCCCTCACTGCGGCGAGCGCGCCCGATCAGGACGCAGGTCGCGATGAGCGCTCCGGCGGGGACCCATCCCCAGGCGAACTCGAGCCCGTAGCGAAGGGTTTCGGGCCGCGCGACCGCGAGCCCGACGATCAGCAGGGTGCCGATCGCTGTGAGCGCGATCAGCGGCCCACGCGCGCGGGTGTCGCGGTCGAGCCAGATGCCGAGCCCGACGAGGCCGGCGGTGAAGGCGGCGTAGATGCCGAGCTTCAGGGCGAGGTCGGCGAAGCTCGAGGCGGTCAGCGGTGCATGAAGCTTGACCACGTTGTTCCCGGCGGCGGCGAGCGCGTCGACCGGGTAGAGGTTCTCGAACACGAGCCGGTGGAACGGAACGGCTGCCAGGAACGCGCCGTAGACGGCGAGCGGGATCGCTGCTGCGGGCGCGATGAGAGACGCGGCGTCCCGGAGGGCCGAGCGACCCTGCTGGCGGGCGCGGAAGGCGATCCAGGCGATTCCGGCGACGACGACCGCGAGCTCGAGCTCGGGACGCGTCAACGCAACGAGGCCGGCCGCGACTCCGGCGAGGACGAGCCATGTCCGCGACTCCTTCTGGCCGAAACGGACGAGGCAGAGGAGGAATCCCAGGGTGGCGAGAATCCCGGCCGTTGCCGAAAAGGTGTGCGGGAGG
>JBBQXH010000233.1:0-4805 GCA_038209835.1 Gaiellales bacterium
CCGAGAGTGCCGGTGAGATCGGAGAGCGTCTCGAGCTGGCGCGGCGCCAGCTGGACGAGTCGGGCGATTTCGACTACGTGATCGTCAACGACGACGCCGAGCGTGCGGCGGACGAGCTGGAGCGCGTCGTACGCTCCGAAATCGAGGCGACAGGTACACTCTCTGCGCGATGATCTATCCCAGAATCGATTCAATGCTCGACAAGGTCGAGCCGCAGTCGCGCTACACGCTCGTGATCGTGAGCGCGAAGCGCGCGCGCCAGATCAACAACTACCACCACCAACTCGGCGAAGGAACATTCGACGACTTTCCGCCGCCCCTCGTCGAATCCCGTTCGAAGAACTACTTGACGATCGCCCTCGAGGAGATCGCTCAGGGCAAGATCTCGACCGCCAAGGCCTGAGCACCTGTCTCCGGCCGGGCGTACCGGCCCGACGACCATGGCCCGCGTCCTTCTCGGCGTCACCGGTGGTATCTCGGCCTATAAGGCGTGCGACGTGTGCCGCCTGCTTGTCAAAGCAGGCCACGAGGTCACGCCGGTCCTGACGCCGTTCGCCGAGCGCTTCGTCACGACGCTCACGTTCGAGGCGCTCGCCCGCCGGCAGTCACCGCGGGATCTCTACCCGCATCTCACAGACGCCGACCTCCTCGTCGTCGCCCCGCTCTCGGCGAACACGCTCGCGAAGCTCGCCGGAGGCTTCGCCGACAACGTCCTCACCCAGCTCGCCCTCGCGTTCGGGGGCACAACCCTCGTCGCTCCGGCGATGAACACCCGGATGTGGGAGCATCCGGCGACGCAGGCGAACCTCGAGACGCTGCGCGCCCGGGGCGTCGAGGTCATCGGCCCTGAGTCCGGTGAGCTTGCCGAAGGTGAGGTCGGGGTCGGCCGGATGAGCGAGCCCCCGGCGATCTTCGCGCGCTGCGAGGCGCTGCTCGGGGTGCGGCGGGAGCTCGACGGAAAGAGCGTGGTCGTCACCGCGGGCGGAACCCGAGAGTCGCTCGACACCGTGCGATACCTTGGGAATCGCTCGAGCGGCAGAATGGGCGTTGCTCTTGCCCGGGAGGCGCGCTCGCGCGGCGCGAACGTGACGCTGATCGCCTCGAACATCGCCGTTGCCGCACCGGCTGGCGTCCACGTCGTGCAGGCGCCGACCGCGGACGACCTCGCCCGAGAGACGCTCGGGCGGCGGGAGGCCGACGTGATCGTCATGGCCGCGGCAGTGGCCGACTACCGCCCAGCCGAGCCGCTCGATCGCAAGCGCAAGAAGGACGGCAACCCCTGGACGATCGCCCTCGAGCAGACCGACGACATCCTCGCGACCCTGGGGCAGAGCAGACGCAACGGCCAGATCCTCGTCGGGTTCGCGGCCGACGAAGGCGATGACGGCCTGCAGGCGGCCAGGGAGAAGCGGACACGAAAGGGCGTGAACCTTCTGGCCTTCAACGACGTATCTCGTTCTGACATCGGATTCGAATCTGATCTGAACGAGCTAGTGCTGATCCGCGACGACGGCGAGCGCCGTATCGGCAAGAGGAGCAAGGATGAGTGCGCCGTCGCTATCCTCGACGAGGTGGCGGCGCTCCTAAGAGGAAAGTAGGATGATGGACGAGCAGGTCGCGCAGGCCCCCGATCTTGCAGCGCCCCGTGGGATGTCTCACTCGGCTGGTGTCGCGAGGCGAGTCACCGAGAACCTGAAGCGTGTCATCCACGCGCCCGACGAGCCGCTCGAGCTGGCGGTGCTCTGCCTCCTCTCCGAGGGCCATCTGATCATCGAGGACTTCCCCGGGGTGGGGAAGACGACACTCGCGAAAGCGATTGCGCGCTCGGTGAGCTGCGACTTCTCACGCTGCCAGTTCACGCCCGACCTTCTTCCATCGGATGTCACCGGGGTGAACGTCTTCAACCAGCGCTCGAACGAGTTCGAGTTCAGGCCCGGCCCCGTCTTCACGAACCTGCTGCTGATCGACGAGATCAACCGTGCGTCACCGAAAACGCAGGCCGCCCTGCTGGAGTGCATGCAGGAGCACCAGGTCACGGTCGACGGGGTCTCGTACCCGCTCGAGCGCCCGTTCATGGTGATGGCGACGCAGAACCCGATCGAGTACGAGGGCACCTATCCGCTGCCGGAGGCAGAGCTCGATCGATTCACGATGCGCATCACGATCGGCTACCCGCAACTCGCCGACGAGGCGCGGATGCTCGCGGAGCAGACGACGGAGCAGCCGCTCGACTCGCTGGCATCGGTGGTGACCGAGGGCGATCTGCTCGCCGCGATCGAGGAGGCGAGAGGCGTCTATGTCGAGGACAGCCTGAACCGCTACATCGTCACGGTTCTGCGCCAGACGAGATCCGACGGGCGCCTCTACCTCGGCGCGAGCCCGCGCTCGGGGATCGCGCTGCTTCGTGTCGCCAAGTCTCGTGCGCTCGCACAGGGACGCGACTACGTCGCACCCGAGGACGTGAAGGCCGTTGCTCCGCCGGTTCTCGCCCACCGCCTGATCCTCGCTCCGGAGGCGCGCTCGTCCGGTCTCGATGCCGCGGCCGTGGTGGAGGACATCATCGAACGGACCCCGGTACCGGTTTAGTGCTCACCGACCGCGGACGGTACGCACTCGCTCTCGGGGGCGTGACCTACCTCGCCGGTTGGGCCTTCGGATCGCACGTCCTCTACCCGATCGCGATCGGGCTCGTCCTCGCGGTGATCGCCGCCGCGATCTGGGTTCGAGTTCTGGCGAAACCCGTCCGGTTGCGCCGATCGATCCGCGGCGGGAGCCACGTCGCGGGCGACGACGTGCCGGTCTCGCTCGAGCTCGACGTCGAAGGTCGCGCGATTCCGCGCTCACTCACCGTCTCAGAGGGGATCGAGCGTCTCGGAAAGCGCGAGGTCGTCCTCGAGCGTATGGCGGGCGCCCGGCTGAGGGGCGACTACGTCATCAACGGCGTTCCGCGCGGGCGCTACCCGTTCGTACCGATCACGATCGAGGTCGAGGATCCGTTCGGGCTCGAGCGGAAGGAGATCGAGCTGGACGCCCCCGGAGCGCTACTCGTGTTCCCCCGGCTGGTGAGCCTCGACGCACTCTTCTCGGAGACCGGCTCCCGCGTGCAAGAGGGCAGGCGGCTCCTGATGCGCCGGCCGAGTGGGTTCGACCTCCACTCCGTGCGCGAGTACGTCCAGGGCGAGTCGCTCAGGCGCGTGCACTGGCCGACCACCGCGCGGCGAGGACGGCTGATGGTGAAGGACCTCGAGGACTCCCCGCGTGACGAGACCCTCGTCATCCTGGATGCCGACGCGGCTCACGTCGTGGGAAAGGGCGCCGGATCGAGCTTCGAGACGGCGATCTCGGCTGCGGGATCGATCCTGCGCGCTCACGCCGGGCGGAGCCGCCGCGCGGCCCTGCTCGTCAACGGACTCGTCCCTCGGTATCAGCCTGTCCACTCGCTCGAGGGCGACTGGGAGCTCGCACTCGGGCTGCTCGCGTCGGTCGAGGCGGATGGGCGCAACGGTGTCGCCGCTGCTCTCGCCGAGGGAGCCGGCGCTCCGTCGAAGGCGCTTGAACTGTGCGTCGTCACATCCGCGCTCTCGCCGCGCCTGACGGATCGGCTACTCCAACGCTCCGTTACGCGCCGGGGAACCTCGGTCGTCTTCGTCGACCCGACGAGCTACGCGCCGAAGCCGCCGGCGTCGCCGTCGGCGGACGCACGGCTTCAGCTCGCCCGGCTCGACCACGCCGGAATCGCCGTGTGCGTCGTCCGCCGGGGCGACGATCTCGCGGCACGGCTCGGCGGCGACGGTCCGGTGGGGGTGGCGGCAGTTGGTTAGAGCGATTGCCCTCATCGCCGTCTCGGCCATACTCGTCTCGTTCGCCTGGCTCGAGCTCGAGGAGCCGAACGCATCCTTGGTCGAGGTCGGGGCGGTCCTCGGCCTCGCGCTCGTCCCGGCAGCGCTCGCGATCCTGAGCCGGCGTTGGTGGGTGGGCGCGATCGCACTCGTTCTGTGCGCCGCTCCCGCGATCGGGGTGGCGTTCGACGTCCCCGTCACCGAGATGCGCCCGGGCGAGCGGGACTTCTTCGGCCCGGCCTTCGGCGGAGTCGGCGACGGCTTCCGCGATCTCTGGGAGACGGATGCCCCGTTCGACATCGTGCGTCACCCGGAGCTGGCCGGTCTCGTCCTCGTTGCCATCTTCGCGCTGGTCGGCGTGATCGCGCTCCTCGTCGTTCGCGGCCGGCCGCTCTCGGCAGGGCTCGTCCTCGTGGTAGGCGTCGGCGTTCCGGTAACGATCTCGGCCAGCTACGGGGTCGGGAGCCCCCTGCGCACCGGGGCGCTTGTCTTATCGGCGCTCCTCGTCCTCCTCTACCTGACGGCGGGCAGAGACCGTCCCATCCGCGGCGTCGGGGCAGCTGCCGTCCTCGGCATCGTGGTCGTTCTCGCTGCTGTTGGGGCCTCCGCGACGAGCGCGGTCTCGAAGGACGCGTTTCTCTCGTGGAAGCGATGGGACCTCTACGATCGCCCAACGGATCCGGTCGGGGTTCGCTACGTCTGGAGCTCGAACTACAGCGGCATCAAGTTCCCGAAGAAAGAGACTGTCGTCCTCACGATCAAGGCGCCGAATGAGTCGTTCTACTGGCGTGCCACGACGCTCGACGAGTACACCGGCGTCGGCTGGCGGGAGAACCTCGTCTCGGCTCCGGCCCGGCAAGTGAGCGAAGTCACGGACGCGCTCGGTGACCCGAACCTTCCCGAGGCCGCGAAGCAGCCGAGGAACTGGACCCGTCAGGAGGTGACGGTCGTCGGGCTCGCCGACAC
>JBBQXH010000234.1:0-4802 GCA_038209835.1 Gaiellales bacterium
CCTCTGCGAGTGGCTGGCCTGCTTCGACTTCGTCTCCGCACTTGGCAAGACAGACGACCCCTGCGGCAGGATCGATGGGCCAATGGTCGCGGGAGCTGCTCCCGGCGAGGCGAGCCGCAGCGCGGCCGATGCCTGCGGCCGCGATCGCCTCGACATGCCCATCTGCAGGTGCCGGAACGGGGATCACCACGTTCGCCCGAGGGAGCGATCGCTCGTCGGGATCACCGCCCTGGGCTCGGACCCAGCGCTCGTAGCACGCGAGCGCTTCGCCCGAGTGAATCACCCCGCCGGCGCGATCGACGGCTGCCGTTTCATCGATCCCGAGATCGGAGAGCGTGAGCAGGGTCGCGGCAGAACGCGTCACGAGCGCGGCGAGATCGGCTGGGCCCTCGCCCCGGAGGGCAGCGACGGCCTCGCGCACCTCGAGCGCGTTCCCGACCGCGCAACCGAGCGGCTCATCCATGGCCGTCAGCTCGCACGCGACGCGGCGGCCGGCCCGCCGGCCGAGCTCGAGCATGGTGCTCGCGAGGCGACGTGCGTCATGAATCGTCTTCATGAAAGCGCCGTGCCCGACCTTGACATCGAGGAGAATCGCATCTGCCCCGGCGGCGATCTTCTTCGACATGATGCTCGCCGCGATCAGCGAGATCTCGTCCACGGTCGCGGTCTCATGACGAAGGGAGTACAGCCGCTTGTCAGCCGGGACGAGCCCGGGTGTCTGGCCGATGATCGCGATCCCGATCTCGCCAACCTGACGCACGAACTCGCTCGCCGTGAGCTCGATGCGGTACCCGGGAATCGAATGGAGCTTGTCGAGCGTGCCCCCCGTGTGCCCGAGACTCCGGCCACTCATCTTCCCAAAGGGCACGCCACAAGCCGCGACGATCGGACCGAGCGCGATCGAGACCTTATCCCCGACGCCGCCAGTCGAATGCTCGTCGACGACGGTCCGGCCGAGCGAGGAGAGATCGATGACATCGCCACTCCTGACCATCGCGTCGGTCAGCGCGAAAGTTTCGGCCGACGTGAGCCCTCGAAAGTAGACGGCCATCATGAATGCGGCCATCTGCTCATCGGAGACGGCTCCCCGCATGTAGTCGAGGACGAGCTCCTCGACCTCGGCCTCTTCGAGCGGCTGACCGTCCCGTTTGCGCTCGATCAGCTCGGCCGGGTGAATCACGACGCTAGATCTCGAGGAAGGGCTGACCTGCGAGTCGTCGGGACGATGCCTTGCCACCAAGCCAGGCGTTGGCGGTCGCGCCGACGTCCGCGAATTCTCCCTCGTAGATGCGGCCGGCCGCGTTTCGGCCGGCGACGTAGGCCATCAGGAGGGCGTATTCACGGGAGTGATTCGTCGACGCGGTCGTCGGATCGACGCCGTGATCAGACGTGATGATGAGGAGATCGTTCGGCTGCAAGCGGCCGAGGAGATCGGGAAGCCGGCGGTCGAAGTCCTGGAGGCACCGATGGAAGTTCTCGGGATCGTTGCGGTGACCCCAGAGCGTGTCGGTCTCGATGAGATTCGCGAAGATCAGGCCGCCCGGGAGGTTCTCGAGGAGCTCCTCAGTCTTCGCGATCCCCTCCACATTGGATTTCGTCGGGAACGACTCGTCGATGTCGAAGCCGGAAAAGATGTCCGAGATCTTCCCGACGGCATGAACCTGTCCACCGGCCTCCCGGATCTGCGTCAGGTAGTTCGGTCGCCGAGGCTCGAGCGCGATGTCTCGACGACCCGCCGTCCGTACGTAATTGCCGGGCTCGCCGGCGAACGGCCTCGCGATCACTCGCCCGACGGCGTCCTTGCCCTTGAGAATCTCGCGTGCGATCTCGCATGCGTGGTAGAGCTCATCGACGGGAATCGTGTCCTCGTGTGCCGCCACCTGGAATACGGAGTCAGCCGACGTGTAGACGATCCACTTGCCAGACTTCTGGTGCTCCTCCCCCAGCTCGAGGATGATCTCCGTCCCGGGCGCTGCGACGTTCCCGAGGACGGCTCTGCCGGTCTGGTGGGCGAACTCCTCGATGACGCCGAAGGGGAAACCGTGCGGGTAGGTCGGCAACGCCTGCGCCGAGACGACTCCCATGAGCTCCCAGTGGCCACTCATCGTGTCCTTCCCCTTCGATCGTTCGACGAGGCTGCCCACCACGGCAGGGGATCCGGGCTGGGGCGGGCAGCCTTCGAGCGGCTCGACGTTCCCGAGCCCGAGCGCCTCGAGATTGGGCAGATCGAGACCGCCGACGACTCGGGCGACGTTGCCGAGCGTGTCCGACCCCTCGTCGCCGTAGTCGGCCGCGTCGGGGAGCTCGCCCGCACCGACCCCGTCGAGCACGATGATGCACGCGCGTGGCATCCGGCTATTCTACGAGTCACACATGGGAGATCTTGTCGGCATCCTCGAGCTCATCGCATGGGTCCTCTCCGTCGTCTCGCTCGCTGCGGCGGTGACCTACGTCGTCATCAAGGGAACGCAGAAGATCGAGAAGCGGCGCGAGGCGGCCAAGGATTCGGCCGCGCCGACCAACTCCTGAGCCTATTCCGACCCCTGGAGCAACGCGTCTGCGAGAGGAACGTAGGGCAGCCCGTGAGCCTCGGCGACGGCAGGATGGGTCACCTTGCCGTCGACGATGTTGACTCCATGCGCGAGCGCCCCATCGCGTGAGACCGCCTCGCGGACGCCACGGTCGGCGATCGCCTCGACGTACGGAAGGGTCACGTTCGTGAGAGCTTTCGTCGAGGAGATCGGTACCGCTCCCGGCATGTTCGCCACGCAGTAGTGGACGATCCCGTCGACCTCGTACACAGGATCCGAGTGCGTCGTCGGATGCGAGGTCTCGAAGCACCCACCCTGGTCGATCGCGACGTCGACCAGCACCGCCCCGGGCTTCATCAAGCCGAGCATCTCGCGCGTCACGAGCTTCGGGGCCCGAGCACCTGGGATCAAGACGGCACCGACCACGAGGTCGGCGTCCCCGATCACCTCTTCGATCTGTAGGCGACTCGACATCGCGAGCGTGATGCGCCCGTCGAGCATCATCTCGAGCTCGCGCATCCGCTCGACCGACCGGTCGAGCGCCCAGACATCCGCCTGCATCCCGACCGCGATCAGCGCGGCGTTGTACCCGACGACACCGCCACCGAGGACGACAACCTTCGCGGGCGGGACCCCGGGGACGCCACCCAGCAGGATCCCACGCCCGCCCTGCGCCTTCTCGAGTGCCCAGGCGCCCATCTGGGTCGCGAGCCGGCCGGCGACCTCGCTCATCGGCGCCAGCAGCGGAAGTCGATGGTCCTCGGTCTCGACCGTCTCGTAGGCGACGAAGGTTGCGCCCGATTCGGCGAGCGCCCACGTCAACCGCTCGTCGGCCGCGAGATGCAGGTACGTGAACAGCACGAGATCACTCCGGAGCAGGGGGAACTCCTCGGGGAGAGGCTCCTTGACTTTGAGGATCATCTCGGACTGCTCCCACACCTCGGAGACCTCCGCAAGCCTCGCGCCGACGGCCCGATAGGAGTCGTCAGAGAACGCGCTCCCCACGCCTGCGCGCGATTCGACGATGACCTCGTGGCCGCGCTCGACAAGCTCCCGCGCCCCGGCTGGGGTGAGTGCGACCCGGTGCTCGTCGGCCTTCACCTCGGTCACCACTCCGACTCTCATGGCGGCGAAGCGTACCCATCTCGAGGCTCGATGTGGAATGGACGTGCGTTTGGGGAGCCGCCTGCATCGTTGACTCGGTCGGTGGCAAGGCTGGTGGCCTTGGTGCCGATCGAGGCGGCCGCGATCCGCCGTATGCAGGCACTCATCCAGACGTGCGGTCATTCCACATCAAACCTTTAGCCTCGCCCGCGGAACTCCGGCAGCTACCGGAGGCCTTGCAGGTACAGAAGGACGCCCACGATCGTCTTCGCGTCTTCGAGGAGCGCAAGCCCCGTCTGGATCTCCTCGGGACGCCAGCGGACGAGCTCGATCGACTCATCCTCATCGGGCGCGGCCGGCCCCGGCGTCAGATTCGTGGCCACGAACAGGTACACCCGCTCGCGGCAGAAGCCGGGGGTCGTCCAGAACGAGCGCGGGGCGCTCCACACGCCGCCGTGAAAGCCGGTCTCCTCTTCGAGCTCGCGCCGCGCGCCGGGAAGCGGCTCCTCCCCCTCCTCGAGCCTCCCCGCCGGCAGCTCGAGCAGCTCGCGTCGTGCGGGCGGGCGAAACTGGTTGACGAGCGTTAGGCTCCCTTCGACGTCGATCGGGACGATCGCGACGACATCGGGGCGGATGACAACCTCGCGCTCTCGCCCGTCCCAAGCCTCCACGTCGACGTCGAGCCAGCGACCCGAGAAGACCCGCCGTGTTCCGCCCGGATTCATGCGAGCCGCGCCCGCGCGAACCGGCCCGCCGCGAACGCCGCTGCGAAGAACCACGGATCCTCTCCCGGCCCGCGACCCATCGTCGACAGCGGGAGACCCGCACACTCGTCCTCCCAGCCGTCCACGTCGACTCGCTCCGTCGCCGTGATCGACCCCGGCTCCAACGTGAGCCCCTCGGGAAACGGCACGGCAACCGGGCCGAGCGTCAACCGAAGGACGGCAAAGACGTGGTGCGACACGGCGCGATGGCGGGTTCTGCCGTCGGCAGTCGAGATACGCGGCGCGAGAATCGCGTCCCCGCCGAGCGCGACGGCCGCGTTCAGGGCCTCCGCAGCGGACAGAGCCCCGTGTCCAATCGGGGTCCCGGTTCCCACGAGCCCCGGTCCGACGGCACACACGATCGCATCCACCGACCCTGCCGCACACCACGCGAGCGCAGACG
>JBBQXH010000235.1:0-4753 GCA_038209835.1 Gaiellales bacterium
GGAGACGGAGCACTTCCTCTGGTGGCTCCTCGATGGCAACTACGTCTTCCTCGGCTATCGGGAGTACGCGCTCGAGAACGACATGCTGAGCGTCGTGCCGGAGCGCGGGCTCGGCATTCTCGCGAGCGACGCGGGCTCGGCGTACGCCCAGCCGGTGCCGCTCCAGGCGATCGATCCGGGTCTCCGTGACCGCCTGACCGCCGGAAACCTGCTCGTCGTCTCGAAGACGAACCGCTTCTCGACCGTTCATCGGCGGGTGAAGATGGACGACATCACCGTCAAGCGAGTCGGGCCCGACGGCGAGGCGATCGGAGCGCTCCGGCTGGTCGGCCTCTTCACGCGCAAGGCATACATGGCGCCGGCGAGCCGCATCCCGATCCTCAGCCGCAAGCTCCGGCAGATCGCCGTCGCAGAGGACTTCCTCGAGGATTCCCACGACCACAAGGCCTTGGTCGCGCTGTTCGAGTCGTTTCCGAAGGACGAGCTCTTCGTCGCCGGGGTCGACGAGCTCCGCGAGCAACTCGTGGCGCTTCTCGACCTCCAGGAACGTCAGCAGACGCAGCTCTTCATTCGCCCCGATATCGAAGAGCGACGGGTCGCAGTGCTCGTCGCGCTCCCGCGAGATCGCTTCAACGCCGAGCTTCGCCACGGGCTGCAGGCTCTCTTCCTCGAACGGTTCCACGGCTCCTCGATCGACTATCACCTCTCGCTGAGCGAAGAGGAGCAGGCTCGCATCCACTTCACGGTCCATGTCGACGGCGAGATCCCGGATGTATCGGTGTCCGAGCTCGAGCAGGAGGTCACCTCACTCGCGCGCACCTGGGACGACCGCCTGCGCGAGCGGCTCGTCGCGGCTCACGGTGAGGAGCGGGGCTCGGCGCTCGCCGAGAAGTACGCAAAGCGGCTTCCCAACTACTACAAGTCCTCGACCGACGTCTACCTGGCACTGCTCGACGTCGAGCAGTTCGAGCGCCTCGATCAGGGCGAGCCCTTCGTCGTCGCGCTTCAGAACGAGCGAGGGAAGGATCAGAACCTCACCCGCGTAGGCCTCTACAAGACGGGTGGCAAAGTCGTGCTCTCGGACTTCGTGCCGATCCTCGAGGATCTCGGTTTGACGGTAATCGAGGAGGTGCCGACGCGCCTCAAGATCGACGGCGGCGAGGCGTTCCTGCACGACTTCGGCGTGCTCGGCGAGAACGGGAAGCCGCTCGATCTCAACGAGTGCGCCGAACGGGTGGCGGCGGCGATCTCTGCGGTCTGGCGGGACGAGACCGAGTCCGATTCGCTGAACCGACTCGTGATCCTGGCAGGGCTGACCTCCCGCCAGGTCGAGATCCTGCGCGCCTACGGGACATACCGTCTGCGTGTCGGCGGCGCCGCCGGGATCGAGTACAAGAACTAGACGTTCGCCCGCAATCCTGCGATCGCATGCAAGATCGTGAGGCTTTTCGAGCTTCGTTTTCACCCTGGTGAGGTCGACACCGCGCCTGAAGATGCGTTGCGTGCCGAGATCGGCGCCGACCTCGACGGCGTCAAGTCGCTCGACGAGGATCAGATCCTGCGCGCGGCGCTCGGGCTGGTCGAGGCGACCGTGCGGACGAACGCCTACCGTCCGGGACGGCGCTACCTCTCGTTCAAGTTCGAGTCCGCCCGGGTTCCCAACATGCCGAAGCCCTCACCGCTCTTCGAGATCTTCGTGTATTCGACGCACATGGAAGGCATCCATCTGCGCGGAGGCAAGGTGGCGCGCGGCGGGATCCGCTGGTCGGATCGCAAGGAGGACTATCGCACCGAGGTCCTCGGTCTGATGAAGGCGCAGATGGTGAAGAACGCTGTCATCGTCCCCGTTGGCTCCAAGGGCGGGTTCGTCCTGAAGCGCCCTCCAATCGACCGCGAGGCGCTCAAGGCGGACGTCGCCAAACAGTACTCGACGCTCATGCGGGGCCTGCTCGACATCACGGACAACCTCGTCGGTGGGGAGGTCGTCCACCCGCCAGACGTCCGGGTTCCGGACGGCGACGACCCGTACCTCGTCGTCGCGGCCGACAAGGGCACCGCGACGTTCTCCGATCTCGCGAACGGGATCTCAGCGGAGTACGGGTTCTGGCTCGGGGACGCGTTCGCCTCCGGTGGTTCGGATGGCTACGACCACAAGGAGCTGGGGATCACAGCCAAGGGCGCCTGGGAGTCGGTCAAGCGCCACTTCCGCGAGCTCGGTCACGACGTGATGACGACGCCGTTCACCGTCGTCGGGGTGGGCGACATGTCGGGCGACGTGTTCGGAAACGGGATGCTCTACACGGATCAGATCCGGCTCGTCGCTGCGTTCGACCACCGCCACCTCTTCGTCGACCCCGACCCGGACCCGGCGGTGTCGCTTGCCGAGCGCAGGCGCCTCTTCGAGCTGGCGGGATCGTCGTGGGACGACTACGACCGGACGGCGATCTCGCCCGGAGGCGGAGTCTGGACGCGAACCGAGAAGAGCATCGAGCTCTCTTCCGAGGCGAGAGCGGCACTCGGAATGGAGGGCGACGGCCCGCTGACGCCGAGCGAGGTGCTGTCAGCCGTCCTGCGCGCACCGGTCGACCTCTTCTGGAACGGCGGCATCGGGACGTTCGTCAAGGCGTCGTACGAGACGAACGCTGATGTCGGCGACCGCTCGAACGACGCGATCCGCGTGAACGGGGCCGATCTGCGTGCCCGCGTCGTCGGCGAGGGTGGCAACCTCGGCTTCACCCAGAAGGCACGGATCGAGTACGCGGAGGCCGGGGGCAGGATCAACACCGACGCGATTGACAACTCGGCGGGCGTCGACTGCTCAGACCACGAGGTCAACTTGAAGATCCTCCTCGGCATCCCGGTCGCGAGCGGCGACCTGACGCTGAAGCAGCGAAACAATCTCCTCCGCTCGGTCGAGCAGGACGTTGCCGCGCACGTGCTCTACGACAACTATCTCCAGGCCCAGATCCTCTCCCAGGAAGACGCGGTCTCGGGCGAGCGGCTCGAATCGTACGAGGATCTCATCGCAGCGCTCGAGGGCGAGGGGCTGCTCGACCGGGAGATCGAGAGCCTGCCGTCGAGCGAGCAGATGGCGGAGCGAAGGCGCGCCGGCCGTGCCATGGCCCGGCCCGAGCTCTGCATCCTGCTCGCCTACGCCAAGCGCAGCCTCGAGGAGGCGATCCGCCAGTCGCCGCTTCCCGACGACCCCTATCTCGAACGCGACCTGCGCGGCTACTTCCCCGCGAAGGTCGTCGAGCGTTTCGCCGACGTGATCTGGCAGCACCCGCTGCGTCGCGAGCTCGCCTCGACGATCATCGCCAACGAGGTCGTCAACGCCCAGGGGATCACGTTTGTGTCCCGCCTCTGCGCCGAGACCGGCGCCGAGCCGGCAGAGGTGGCCCGCGCCTACTACATCGCGCGCGACATCACCGATGCCGTGGATCGGTGGGCTGACGTTGAGGCGCTCGACGGGAAGATCGACCCGGTGCTGCAGAACACGCTGATGGTCGGCGTCGACACCCTCGTCGGCGATCTCTCGCGCTGGTACCTCCTGAACGCGCCGACGGCGTCGCTCGGTGAGACAATCGCGGAGGCGAAGCCGGTCTTCCAGGAGCTCGCGGCCACGATCGAGCGAGTGGGCTCGGATGCCTGGCGGGAGATCCGGGAGGCGAACGTTCGAGAGCTCGTCACCGAGCGGGTGCCCGACGAGATCGCCCACCGTCACGCCTTCGAGCCAGAGCTCTCGCACGCGGCCGACATCGCGATGGTTGCTCGGCAGAGCGACCGCTCGATCGAGGAGGTCGCCGACGCGTTCTTCCGGATCGGCGAGCAGCTTCACCTCGACTGGCTCGAACGGCAGCTTCTCAATCTGCCCGAGACGTCGAACTGGCAGCGATGGGCCGCACAGGCGATGGACGACGACCTGATGGCGCTCCGTCGCGACATCGCCCTCCGGGCGTTTCAGGGCTCCGACGGGGCTCCCGTCGGGACGGCACTCGACGCCTACACGGCCAGCCGCTCAGAGTCAGTCGAACGCTTCGGGCGGCTCATGACGTCGATGGGGGCCCAGGACGAGACCAACCTCGCGGCGCTCACCGTTGCCCTTCGCCAGCTGCGGAGCCTTGTGAGCTAGAGCCGATTCATCCGGCTCGGGTGTGTCGAGCCCTGGCCGGGCTCGACGACCCTTCGTAGCCGGCTGACGCCGTTCACTGCGCGGCGCTCGCGCGCCTTGCTCAAGGCCCCAGCTGGTAGCCGAGCCTGCGGGGGAGACGCGCGACCAGCCCAGAAACCGGATCTACCCGGCGGCCCTCGTCATCAGCGCGGTCGAGCCGAAGTACCGCGTCGTTCACGAGCAGCGCTGCCCCGGAGCGAAACGGCTCGGGCGGAAAGCGTTTCGGCTCGAAGTCCACGATCGGGAGGCGTGTCAGCTCGTCCTCGACGCCGAGCACCCTGCGCGTCAGGATCTGACCGACGAGATGGCAGGGCGCAACCCCGTTTCCGGTGAAGCCGGCGGCGTGGTGCACGTTCCCGCCCGAGGAGCGCCCGACGAACGGCAGATGGGCGCCCGAGACATCGATCGGGCCACCCCAGCCCGCCTGGAGCGGCACGTCCACGAAGGACGGGAACAGCGCGCGGAACTGCGCCGCGACCTCTGAGACGAAGCGCCGGTGCCAGTCGAAGTCCTGCCCGATGCTGCGGGCGAGCCCGGGCTGCATCGCGCCGGTGCCGAACGCGATCCGGCCGTCCCGGGTCG
>JBBQXH010000236.1:0-4734 GCA_038209835.1 Gaiellales bacterium
CGCGTGGAGCTCAGTCGCCGTGACGCGAAGGCGATTGCCGTTGTCTGGACCGGAGCCCTTCTGCACCCAGTCCCACCGCAGCTTCAACTTCGCGCCGTCCCAGTCTGCCTTCGTCCCGGCAACGAGGCCGGTGAAGGCGAGGTTCGAGATCGTGGCCCAGTTCGTCGGACCGGGGTTGGTCGCCACCAGGGCCTCGGCGGATAGCGGTGTCGTCCCGTCCGCCTTTACGATCTGCGCGTACAGGAGCGTGTCGTCGTCGACGCGGGCGATCATGCGCGCCCGAACGTCGATCTTGAGCGTCGACATCGCCGTGAAGTTCGACGGCATGTCGGTGAGCGTGACGACGAGCGAGCCGTCCTGTCCGCCCGCCGCGGTCGCGTTGTTGTGCACGTAGGTCGTGTCGTCGTCCGGCGTCGCGATCCCGTCGTCGATCGCCGCGAAGAAGTTCGTCGTGAGCCCGGAGTTCGTCGTAACCAGGCTGAAGGTGCTGTCACCGGTCGGGATGAGATCGAACGCCGTTCCCGCCGCGGTCGTGTTCGCCACAGCCTGGTTCGTCAGCGGTGCTGCATCGTTCCCCGCGAGATCCTGCACCGGA
Source organism: Gaiellales bacterium (assembly GCA_038209835.1). Taxonomy (GTDB): domain Bacteria; phylum Actinomycetota; class Thermoleophilia; order Gaiellales; family Gaiellaceae; genus JBBQXH01. Next base: position 596 of record JBBQXH010000236.1, read on the forward strand.
GCCGCTCCAGGCGTGTACCCGATCGTCACGACGTCGCCGCTGACGACGGGAGCGAGCATCGAAAGGCGTACCAGCGATCCGGAGACCGAAAGCACGTTGACCGTAACGGCCACGCCGTTCACCTTGACGACGTAGGCGCTCGCGGCCGGGACAGAGCCAGAGTCAAGCGGCTCGCCGTACGTGAGCGTCAGCTTCGAGCCGACGATCCCTGCGCTGGCCAGAACCGGAGGCGTGACGTCGACGACTGCTGACGAGGAGTAGTGCCAGTAGTTCCTGATGTTCGGGGTGACATCGGTCTTCTTGTTGGTCGCGAGGACGACGAGCCCCGAGGTGACGACCTGCTTCGTCGACGTCGCGTTGTTCATCTTCAGCGCGTCGGCATCCTTGATGCGCTCGACGCTGGCCCCGGGAGTCGTTCCGTCGGTGTCGGCGCTCGAGATCGGGAGCGTCTTCTCGACGATCGTGCCGCCCGTGTCGGGCTTGGTCATGAAGACGTGCGCGGTCGTCGAATCGAGAACGACGATCGCACGAGTGAGGCTGCTGGAACTCCCGCCGACGTCGCCGAACGGGTGCTTCACCCACAGTCCGGCAGCGGTGCGGACGAGGAGCTGAACGACGGCCGTCCCGCCGAGAGCGGTCTTCGTCGCTGCAAACACGCGTCCGGACGCATCCGCCTTGAGGTTGATGTGATCGTCGGCGAGGCTTGTTCCGCTAATGGCTGCTTCAGGCGCGGCCCACCCGGAGCTGTCGTGCACGGCGAACCACATGGTCGCATCGGCTGCCTGGTCGCTCCACATGACACCGATCTTCCCGCCGAACGCGACGAGCGACGAGATGTCGTCGGCTGCGATGACGTTCGTCGAGAGCTGAACGGGCGCACTCCAGACACACGTAGCCGCACACGAGCTCGACGCAACCCAGACGACCGGCTGGCTCGAGCCATTCAGGCCCGTCCATGTCGCCCAGAGCTCGCCTGCCGAGTCCCGGTCGATCACAAGACTCTCGGAGCTCGTGTCGTTGATGTTCACCGGGAAGCCGGTGTCGAGCGAATACGTGCCGCCGCTGTAGGTGTAGCGGTAGAGGCGGCTCGGGTTGCCGGCGATTCCCGTGCTGTCTTCCTTCATGACGTGCGAGGCGATGTAGAGCGTCGAGCCCACAGACAGGGCGTCGGCCAGGGTGTTGTCCCGATCGTCGACGGCCACGCCAGTGTCCGACCACTGCTGCGTCGCGCCGTCCAGCTTGAAGATGTGGAAGTCGTCGGAGACCTTCTCGTACATGACGGCCCACCAGGAGCCGTCGTTGAACCAGAGCTTCGACTCCGGCTTCGTTCCCGACGGCCCGGGCGAGACGCTGCTCGAGAAGCCGGTGAAGTCCTGATCCTGGTAACCGATGTCGCCCGAGTCTGCGCTCGCGGCTGGCGCGGCGGCTCCGAGCAGAACGATGAGTGTGGCCGCTAGCGCGGCAAGATGAGTCCGGGGCATGTACCCCAATGTAGTGATGCCCAGGAAAAGCGCAAGTGCGACACGCTCTGCACACCGCCTCGTTACAATCATCCGCTCCCAAAGCGGGTTTCCGCGCCCTAGGAAGCGTCGAGAGGCGCCTCATGATCTGTCCTTCCGGGGGGCTTAAGGGGCGTCGAGCGCCTCGTTGACGAGGCGATCGGCGAGAGCGTTGTGCTCGCGCCGGACAGCCGTATAGGTCACCCGCCCGATCTGCCGGGCCGCGCGCGATGCCTCCAGCGAGAGGTCGATCAGCACGGCGTTCTTCACCTTGTATTCGCCACGCATCTGCTTCACGAGCAGCTCCGAGTCGGACACGACCTCGAGTTCCGAAATGCCGAGCTCGATCGCCTTCGCGAGACCGGCGGTCAGCGCCCGGTACTCGGCGACGTTGTTCGTCGCAACGCCGATCGCCTCGCCGCGCGCTTCGAGCACCGTTCCGTCCTCGCCCTCGAGCACGTAGGCCGAGGCGGCAGGCCCGGGGTTGCCGCGCGCGCCGCCGTCCGTGAAGAGACGCGCCCTCACGCGTTTCGCACCGACGAGGTCAGGTCTTCCATGTTCCAGCAATGGAACGTGGAAGACCTGACCCCCCCGCTTGCAGAGGCACGCCCATCCCACATCACACGTCGACCAGCTCGTACACGTCGAAGGCCGGCTCCTCGTAGGGGTGTGCGGCGCGCAGAGCCGCGATCACCTCGGCCTGGCGCTCCACCGGAAAGACCGTCTCGAGGCGGATCTCGCCGACCCGCTGCTCGACGCCACTGCTCCCGATCGCGGGATCCGTTCCTTCCCCGCCGACGAACGTGCCCGTCCCGTCTGTGTAGAAGCAACAGCGCTCGTAGCCGCCGATCCGGCCGGCCCCAGCCTCGAACAGCGCCTCCCGTACGACGCCGAGAGCCTGGCGTGGAACGAAGACGACGAGCTTGCGATTCAGATCTCGACCTCGGGAGCCGCCGGCGCATCGGCGTCGCCGGTGTTCGGCTCGCCCCTCGGCTCGATCAGGAGGACATGAGCCTCGCGGTCGGCCCGGGGGCGATGCTCGACGCCGCGCGGAACGACGAACAGCTCACCCTTCTCGAGCACGACCTCTCGGTCGCGGAGCTCGATCGTGAGCTGGCCCTCGAGGACGAGAAACAGGTCGTCCGTCTCCGGATGCGAATGCCACACGAACTCGCCTCGCGTCTTCGCGAGTTGCACCTTGTTGTCGTTGTAGTACGCGACGATCCTCGGCTGGAACGCCTCGTCGAACGAGGTCAGCTTCTCGGCCAGGTTCACCTTGTCCATCAGTTGTTGTCGATCTGGGCGCGCTGCAGGTGCCCCGAGTAGTCCACGTAGAGCGACTTCCACTCGGTGTAGAAGTCGAGCGCTGCCTGACCAGCCTCGCGGTGGCCGTTCCCCGTCTCCTTCATCCCGCCAAAGGGCAGATGCACCTCGGCGCCCGTCGTTCCCGCGTTCACGTACGTGATCCCCGTCCGCAGGTCCCGCATCGCCCGGAACGCCCGGTTCACGTCGCGCGTGAAGATCGACGACGAGAGCCCGAACCGCACGCCGTTCGCGATCCGGATCGCGTCGTCGACGTCCGTCGCGCGGATCAGCGCCGTAGTCGGCCCGAAGATCTCCTCCTGCGCGATCCGCATGTCTGGGTCGACGTCTGCGAACACGGTCGGACGATAGAAGAAGCCGCGGTCGAGGCCGTCCTCGGTCGCGGTCTCGCCGCCGGTCAGGAGCTTCGCGCCCTCCCCCACCCCGACTTCGGTGTAGGAGTGGATCTTCTCGAGCGCCGCCCGATTCACGACGGGACCGACATCGGTGTCCGGCTCGAGGCCGTTCCCGAGGCGCAGCTTCTCGGCCCTCCCGACGAGCTCGCTCTGAAGCCGGTCGTAGACCTTCCCCGTCGCGATCACGCGGCTCGCCGCAGTGCAGCGCTGACCGGACGTCCCAAACGCCGACCAGAGGATGCCGTCGACCGCGAGGTCGAGATCGGCGTCGTCCATGACGATAATCGCGTTCTTGCCGCCGAGCTCGAGATGGACGTTCTTCAGGTGCGGCGCGGCGTTCTCGAGCACCCGGGCTCCGACCTCGCGTGAGCCCGTGAAGGAGATGAGGGGCACGTCGGGGTGGCGGACGAGGTGCTCGCCGACGGTCTCGCCCGCACCGTGGACGATGTTCAGGACACCCGGCGGCAGCCCGGCCTGCTCGAAGATCTCAACGAAGCGCTCGCCGAGGAGCGGAGTGTCTTCGGCCGGCTTGAAGACGACGGTGTCCCCGCAGACGAGCGCGGGGGCGATCTTCCAGCTCGGGATCGCGATCGGGAAGTTCCACGGGGTGATCGCGCCCACGACACCGACAGCCATCCGGACGCTCATCATGAACTTGTCGGGAAGCTCCGAGGGCGTCGTCTGGCCGAAGAGCCGACGGCCCTCGCCGGCCATGTAGTACGTCATGTCGATGGCTTCCTGGACGTCGCCACCGGCCTCGGCGCGCACCTTGCCCATCTCGCGCACCATCAGCTCGGTCAGCTCGTCCTTGCGATCGGCGAGCGCCTGCGCGATGCGGAAGAGGATCTCGGCCCGTTTCGGCGCGGGAACGAGGCGCCAGCTCTCCCAGGCTTCCCGCGCCGCCTCGATCGCCCCGTCCATG
>JBBQXH010000237.1:0-4733 GCA_038209835.1 Gaiellales bacterium
ACGTGAAGCCCTTTACCACCTGGCGTGTCGAGAACCTCGGAAGCCCTGACGGTTCCCCCGCGAGACGCACCTCGCGCAAGCGCGACCCGGTCGAGGGCAGGATTCGGACAGACGGCGAGGATGCAGGCTCGCATCGCGTGGCGACAATACCACGCAATACCAAAACTTGACCTGGCATGACCAGTCTCTCGATACTGCGGGGATGTCCTCGGAGATCGCGGCACTCGTCCTCGACGCCGATTCCGCCGAGCCGCTCTATCTCCAGGTGACGCGAGCGATCGCGGCCGACATCGCGGCGGGGCGCCTTGCCCCGGGGGAACGCCTTCCATCAGAGCGACGTCTCTGCGACGGACTCGGTATCAGCCGGGTGACCGCACGACGGGCGCTTCGTGCGCTCGTCGACGAAGGTCTGGTGGAGGCATCCGCCGGGCGCGGGTGGTTCGTTGCGAGCGGCCCCCTGAGCGAGCCGCCGAACCGTTTGCTGAGCTTTTCGGCGATGGGCCGAGCACGAGGGCTCGAGCCGGCGGCGCGGGTGCTCGGGACGTCTGTCCGTTCGAGCACGCTCGACGAGGCTGATCTGCTGCAGATCGCGCCGGGCGCCGAGCTGTTCGACCTCGAGCGACTCAGGTTGCTCGACGGACTCCCAGTAGCCGTCGATCGGAGCCGTGTCCCGCTGGTGCGCTGCCTCCAGCTTCCTCGGGTCGATTTCTCCGTGGCATCCCTCTACGAGACGCTGCGGGCCTGTGGCGTCACCCCGACCAATGCCGACTTCACGGTCGAGGCCGAGTCCGCCGAGAAGCGCGACGCTCGCCTGCTCGACGTCGCTCCGGGAACGCCGCTGCTCGTTGCGCGCCAGTTGACCTACGACCACGAGGCGCGACCTCTCGAGCTGGGCGACACGGTCTACCGAGGTGACCGTTATCGCTTCAGGGCACGGCTCTCTCGATGGCCGTAGCCCTTGGAATCGACGTCGGAACGACGAACGTCAAGGCGGCGCTCGTCGAAGACGGCGATCCCCCGAGAGTCCTGGCCCGTGGCTCGGCGCCGCATCCGACGAGCAGGCCGTCGTCCGGCTGGAGCGAGCAGGATCCGGCGGCGTGGTGGAGCGCCCTGCTAGTCGTGCTCGACCGGCTGGGATCGACGCGGTCGCAGGCGGCCTCGGTCGCGGTCTCGGGCCAGGGGTCATCGTTCTGTCTCTGCGACGAGGCAGGTCGGGCGCTCGGGCCCGCAGTCGGCTGGCAAGACGTGCGAGCCACCCGTGACGCTGCCGCGATCGAAGCCCGGCTCGGCGGCGAGCTGGCGCGCGCACACGGCAACCCGATCGGCGACGCGCCGGAGCCGAAGCTCGTTTGGCTCGGACGCGAGGAGAGCGATCTCGTCGACAGGTCGTATCGCGCTCTATCGGCGGCCGCGACGGTATCGGTCCGGCTAGGCGCGGAGATGGCGTTGAACGAGGGGGACGCCGGCTCCTGGCTCTCATGGAATCGCCGCGATCGGGCCTGGGACGGGCGGGTTGCCGGCGAGCTGGGCGTCGAGCGGCTGCTTCCCGAGGTCGCACAACTCGGGTCGAGGATCGGCGAGGTCCCCCACGAGGCGGCAGGCGCGACGGGGCTTCACCCGGGAACGCCGATCATCGCCTCGACCACCGATGTCGCTGCTGCTGCGATTGCCGCCGGCGCCTGCGACGTGGGAGACGTCTTCTACTCGAAAGGGACGGGCGGCTTCCTCTGCGTGACCGTTGACGAGGAGGTCGGCGACCACGCACCGCTCCTCGCACTCCCGGTCGGCAACGGCTCGGTACAGCTGTGTGCTGCCTCGAATGCGGTCGGCGTCGCCTACGACTGGGTTTGCGGGATCCTGGGAATCGACCACGGGAGCGCCGAGCAGCTCGCGACCGCTGCATCTCCGGGAGCAGGTGGGATCGTCGTGCTGCCGTGGTTGCAGGGAACGCAGCAGCCGCTCCTCGAGCCGCACGCGCGTGGGATGGCCTTCGGGCTCTCGCTCGAGACCGGTCGGGGCGAGCTGCTGCGCGGCGTTCTCGAGGGGACTGCTCTCGAGCTGCGCCGGAACCTCGGCGTGGCACGCGAGGTCGCCGGGAGTGCGTTTGCCGCGGTCGTGACGAGCGGCGGGCCGACCCGAAACGAGCTCTGGAACCGCCTCGACGCTGCCGCCGCCGAGACGCCGATGATCGTCTCACCCGAGAGCGACGCCTCGGTCGGGACAGCGCTCGTTGCGGGCGAAGCAGCCGGTCTCTGGCCCTGCGCGCTCGGCGCCGGCAGGGCGATGCGCGGCCAGGGTGTTCGTTTCGATCCGGAGCCCGCCCTCGTCGAGGCAGCCCGAGCTGCTGCGGCAATCGCGGACGAGCTGGCCGAAGTCACGCTGCCGCTGTTCGGGACGGCCGCCGGGAGAGGCCGTCAGGACGTGAGCTCGACCAGCCGCTCGGCGTAGAGGGCGCCGCGGGGGTCGTCCTCGTGCTTGAAGTAGCAGTAGACGTCGACCCCGGCTGCCAGCATTGGGCGCAGGCGCGAAGCGAGGTCTTGGAGCTGCGCGTCGCTGTACGGCGGCTCCCGCAGCCGCAGGTAGCGAAACGGCGCCTCGCCCTCGAAGGTGTTCACCCGGACCGCGCCGGCAAATGCAAGCGTGCGATCGATGTCCGGGGCGGCCCAGCTCTCGTGATCGGCCTCGAAAGCGACCCGCATCGTGGGATCGAGCGACCCGAGCAGCAGGGCGAGGAAGCCGTCGTCCCGAGGCCGTGTCGGAGGAAGCTGCACCCGGAAGGCGGCGAGCTTGTCGCCCAGCACCCAGAGACGCTCAGAGAATGTTGCGAGGAACGAGACGTCGCCACCCACCGCGATCCGGCGGTTCATCTTCGCGGTGAAACGGAAGCCCGGTGGCGTCTCGGTGGCCCAGCGGCGGAACACCTCCTCCGAGGGCAGGCGGTAGAAGGTCGTGTTCAGCTCGACCGAGGGAAGCCGAGACGCGTAGATGCGGAGGAACTCGTCCGGCCGCGCGTCGGCCGGGTAGAACCCGCCTCGCCAGGATGGGTAGGAGAAGCCTGCGACCCCCGCGTACAGCCCGCCTGATTCCATAGCCAACTCTCTACCACACTCGCGTCTCGACGGCCCTCGGCCCATGTCGCATGTCGATCCGGTCGGAATCCGTTCGTATACAGAGTGAGAGGCCGGCACGGCGCGGATTCAACGAGAACGACGGAAAGAGGGTGTGGGTGAATGAGGACGCTGGTTGTCATCGAGTTCTTGTCCCTAGACGGCGTGATGCAGGCACCGGGGGCTCCCGAAGAGGACACTGAAGGCGGATTCCAGCACGGAGGCTGGCAAAGGCCGTACTTCGACGACGTTCTCGGGGCAACCGCCGCCGAGGGCATGGCCGCGACGGATGCCTACCTGTTCGGACGGAAGACCTACGAGCACATGGCTACGTACTGGCCGACCGCACCAGACGATGACCCGTTCGCCGAACACCTGAACAGCACAGCGAAGTTCGTCGTCTCGACGACGCTTCAGAGCGTCGAGTGGCAGAACTCGACCGTGATCAGAGGCGATGTTGCCGAGGAGGTCGCCAAGCTCAAGGAGCAGCCGGGCAAGAGCATCGCGGTTCTCGGCAGCGGCGACCTCGTTGAGACGCTCATCACGCACGATCTGGTCGATGAGTACTTCCTGACGGTTGTTCCGTGAGGCCAGCCAGGTCAGGGAACTGAGGCTGGTCGATTCCAGGGCCACCAGCACCGGTGGCGTGATTCTCACCTACCGACCCGCCTGAGCTGGCACGGTGCCGGCGGTGTCGTCAAAGGAGGAACAGATGAAGCAGTACCTGCGTCCCGCGACGACCGGCATGCGCAGGCCGCGCTGCTGCACGCCCGCGTCGAACCGGGCGAGGAGGGCCCGGTGCACGACGAGCGGCTGCGCCTGATCTTCACGTGCTGTCACCCTGCGCTCGCCACCGGCGCACAGGTCGCGCTGACGCTCCGGCTTCTGGGAGGGCTCACGACGGTGGAGATCGGGCGCGCCTTCCTGGTACCTGAGCCGACGATGGCCCAGCGGTTGGTTCGAGCGAAGGGCAAGATCCGCGACGCGAGGATCCCGTACCGGGTCCCGAGCGACGCCGACCTCCCGGGCCGCGTTCGGGCCGTGCTGGCCGTCATCTACCTCATCTTCAACGAGGGCTACACGGCAAGCTCGGGTGACCGCCTCGTTCGCGAGGACCTCTGCACGGAGGCCATCCGGCTCGGACGGCTCCTGGCGGAGCTCATGCCCGACGAACCCGAGGTCATGGGGCTGCTCGCACTCATGCTGCTCGGCGAGTCGCGCCGGGCCGCCCGCACGACCCCGGACGGCGACCTCGTACTGCTGCCAGACCAGGATCGCGCCCTCTGGGACAGCGCCCTCATCGCCGAAGGCCAGGCCATCGTCCGGCAATGCCTCCCCCGCAACCAGCCCGGCCCGTACCAGATTCAGGCGGCGATCAACGCCCTCCACAGCGACGCGCCTGACGAAGCCGCCACGGATTGGTCGCAGATCCTGCAGCTGTACGACCAGCTCCTCTCGCTCGCCCCGAGCCAGGTCGTAGTCCTCAACCGCGCGGTCGCAGTGGCCGAGGTCGAAGGACCTGATGCGGCGCTCACCCTAATAGACGGCCTCGACCTCGACGCCTACCATCTCTTCACGCAATCCGCGCCGACCTGCTCCGGCGCCTGGGCCGTAACGCCGAGGCGG
>JBBQXH010000238.1:0-4721 GCA_038209835.1 Gaiellales bacterium
GGCGTGCGGGCGGTGGGGCTGGACACCGCCTCGCTGGACTTCGGGCCGTCGACGGACTTCGCGTTCCACGTCGGCTGGCTCTCGACCGGCCGCTACGGGATCGAGAACCTCACCCGCCTGGATGACGTGCCACCGCGCGGAGCGATCCTCGTGGTCGGCGCGCCGAAGCTCCAAGCGGGAAGCGGCGGCCCCTCCCGGATCCTCGCCCTGCTGTAGCGCCTCGCCGCATAGTCGGGCGGGCAGCCCGACCTGTCATCGAACCCATTCTAGAGCGGGCGACGGGACTCGAACCCGCGACCCTCAGCTTGGAAGCGACGCTCCGGAGGAATCGTTTTGTATTAGCAGGGGTTTCGTGATGCTCCGTCCGGTTAGTTCTCGTTAGAACCGGCCTGTTGGGGACATATTTGGGGACGTTTAGAAAGAGCACGCGAGAGCAAGCGACGGCACGGGCGACGTTTTGGGCTCGTGTTACGCGTTTCCCCCAGATGGGTGGGAGTAATAGGGGCCTTTGTGACGATAAGAGCAGGAGCCGCTTGTCGGGAAGGCGGTCTCGATGGCAGGCGTCAACCTCTTAGGGAGGCTCAATGGGAGTTTCTGCTGTACACACACGGGCGCTATTTCGCCGCGCGACGATATGCGCGCTGCTCTCGCTGGTTCTCGTGCTCGCGGTTCCTGGGATCACTCAGGCGGGCGCCACGCCGGTGCTCACGCTCGGCCCAGTTTCGGTCCTGAACGGCGTCGTCACGTTGACAGGAACGGTGGGTGGAAGTCCCGACGTGACGCTCGATCTGTCGATCAACGGCCAGCCAGTCGGGCTGGGAGCGGCGGGCCAGTTCACCGCGACCGTCAATCTCGGCGGGCAGAGCGTGATCGCGGTTGAACTTCTCAACCCGCTGACCGGAGAGATCGCGACGATCTCGATCCCGATCTCGCTTGCTGGGCCTGGGGGCAACATCCCGGCCACGGTGCTCGACGCCCTCAACGGCGCCGGCATCTCACTGACGATCCCGCCAGACGGCTTCCAGATCCTCGATGGGTCTCCGTTGACGATCGAGGGGCAGGTCTTGAACCCGTCGAATCTCGTCAGCCTGACCGTGAACGGCGTCGACATCCTCAACTCGGTCGGCCCCGGAGGCAACTACTCGACCACCGTGCCGGGAACGACCACGCAAGTGATCATCGTCGCAACCGACAACCAAGGCGTCTCGCAGACCAGCGTCTTCCAGACCACACAGATCTCCTCGGTCATCCAGACCTCGGCCGGGCTGTCCGTCTCAGCGCAAGGCGCCCAGGGTGTCCGCATCACCAAGATCCGCTACCTGATGCGAGCCGTCAAGCAGACCCGGCGCCTGACAATGGAGGTCACGGTCAAGGACAAGCGCGGCTACCTCATTCGCAGCGCGATCGTTCGGGTTTCCAGCATCCCAGGCAGCAAGCTCCAGAGCGGCCCCTTGGTAACAACAACGAACAAGATCGGTAAGGCAAGGTTCGTCTTACGCCCCAAGGCGCAAGCCTTCGGGCAGCGCCTCCGGATGAAGGCGAAGGCGACGATCCCGCGCGCGAGCGCAACCAGGGTCACGTCCGTCCGCCTCCCACGGCTGGCCCGCATCGGCTAACACCCACACGGGGTGGCCGGCGAGAGCCCTCTTGCCGGCCGCCCCGTAGAAAACTGACTCCAGATTCCAAGCGCGCGAGGTGGCTGAACCGGGCCATGACTTCCGGGTCGTCGACGATCGACTTCCGACCATGCGTCTCCTTTTTAGCAACGCAGCTAGGTTCGGAGCACGTCTCCTCTTACGCTGTTAATTCAAACGTCGCCGCTGACGGCTGGCTGACGCGCACGTGATGCACGAGCCGCGTGGATCCGATTCAGGGAACGAGCCAACTCGCCGAAAGGCACTCGAACTCGATCAAGGGATCGACTCGCGGCTCCGGCCGGGTCATCACCTGCATCACCAGCGGCAGTTTCGGCGCGCGCGTTCGGGACATATCGGGGACACATCGCACTTCGCGTAGCCAACCCTGAAAACGAAAACCCCCGATTACCGGGGGCTTTCAGAGCGGGCGACGGGACTCGAACCCGCGACCCTCAGCTTGGAAGGCTGACGCTCTAGCCAACTGAGCTACGCCCGCGCGGTCGTGAAACCTTAGCTCACTCGGACACGCGTGGCCGTCACGCGACGGGTCAGGGTGACGACGAGCGCACGGGCCTGCTCGACCCCCAGTTCCGTCTCGAGCCGGTCGTGTGCGTTCGATGGGGGCTCTGACGTGAGACGGTCGAGCGCGGCGAGGTCGGCAAGGAGGCGGGCGTCCCCTTTCGACTCGTCGCTTCCCAGACTCTTGGCCACGGAGTCTGAGCGTACACCCCGCTCCGGCCGGCAAACCTCGCCCGCGGTAGCGTGCAGCTCATGGCATCGCCGTTCGTCGAGCTGGAGGTCGGTTCCCGCACGGTCAAGGTGACGAATCCGGACAAGGTGTTCTTCTCCGCCCGGGGCGAGACGAAGCTCGATCTCGTCCAGTATTACGTCTCGGTTGGCCATGGGATCGTACGGGCCCTGCACGAGCGGCCGACGCAGCTGAAGCGCCACCCGGACGGCGCCGAGGGCGAGGCGATCTACCAGAAGCGGGTGCCGAAGCACGCGCCCGACTGGATCGAGACTGCTCGCGTCACGTTCCCCTCGGGGCGCCATGCCGACGAGCTCTGCGTCACCGAGCTCGCGCACGTCGCGTGGGCTGCGAACCTCGGCACGATCGATTTCCACCCGTGGCCGTCGCGCCGCAAGGACACCGAGCACCCCGACGAGCTTCGCATCGACGTCGACCCCCAGCCAGGCACCTCGTTCGCCGACGGGAAGATCGTCGCTGGCGTCGTTCACGAGGTGCTCGACGAGCTCGGCTACACCGGGTGGCCCAAGACTTCCGGAAACCGCGGCATCCACGTCTACTGCCGCATCGAGCCGAACTGGGGCTTCCGGGTCGTCCGTCGCGCCGCGCTCGCGTTCGCGCGCGAGATCGAGCGACGGATGCCCGACCGCGTGACGACCGCCTGGTGGAAGGAGGAGCGCGGCGAGCGAGTCTTCATCGACTACAACCAGAACGCGCGCGACCGGACCATCGCCTCGGCCTACTCCGTTCGCGCGAGGCCCGACGGAACCGTGTCGGCGCCGATCACATGGGATGAGCTGCCGAACGTTGAAACGGAGGACTTCACGATGGCGACCGTTCCCGGCCGCTTCGCGACGCTCGGCGACCTCCACGCGGGGATCGACGACGCGGTCTGCGACCTCCGAACGCTCCTCGAGTGGGTCGAGCGCGACGAGAAGGCCGGGATCGCCGAGGCGCCGCTTCCGCCTCATTTCCCGAAGGAGCCTGGCGAGCCGAAGCGCGTCCAGCCGTCGCGCGCCAAGGAGACCTAAACGCACGTTCTCAATCAGGCTATTCTGGCCTCATGGAGTTCGTGACGGTCAGACAGGCACAGAATCAGCTGAGAACCTTGCTCGACCGAGTTCGAGCTGGGGAGACGATCGTGATCCTCGACCAGGGCGCGCCCATCGCTCGCCTGGAGCCAGCCGCTACTGCCTGCTCAGCCAACGACGAGGATCGACTCGAGCGTTTGGAGCGGGCGGGACTTGTCCGCCGCGGCACAGCCTCGCCGCCGCTAGAGGCCATCGCGAGACCCCTACCTCGACCAAGAAATGGCGCGAGTGCGGTGGCTGCCCTTCTCGAGGAGCGGAGATCCGGCCGCTGAGGCTCTCGGCCAGGTCAGCGCTGTCCTGCTCGTCGTATTGATCGCGGGTCAGCGCCCGAGAAGCGCGGACACCGTCGGATCGCCGGCCTTCGGGCGAGGCCTCACCTGGTCGACGGTGCACTGCGCTGGATCCTTGTCCGGACGGAAGCGGATCAGCCGGGTGCCGTGGCGAAAGCGGCGTCCCTGCCACTTGTCGTAGCGCACCTCGACCACCAGCTCGGGTCGGATCGCCGTCTCCGCGAGCTCCCCCGAGCCCCAGCGGTTCGGCTCCGAGAAGCGGCGATCGGGCGCGTCCGCGAGGAGTGGCGAGACGAGCGCCGCGATCTCCTCCTCCCGCTTCGGCGCCACGGCAGCCGAGCCGACGTAGAGGAGCTCCCCGTCCGCGTCGTACAGGCCGAGGAGAAGCGTCGCGAGGCGCCCACCGTCCTTGGCGTTCCGGATCCCCACGACCACGCAGTCCGCGGTCACGTGCCGCTTGACCTTGACGACGCCGTCGCGCGATCCGGGGAGATAGGGGCTTCCCAGCCGCTTGGCGACCACGCCGTCGAATCCCGCCACGTCGAGCCGTTCCATCCACTCACCTGCGACCGCGGCATCGCGCGTGGCGGGCGACGTCTCGTACGGGAGCGCCTCGACACGGAGTCGACGCTCCTCGAGCGGTTGGAGGTGCACCTCCTCCCCGCTCCAGAGCAGGATGTCGAAGACGACGTAGGCGGCCGGAATCTCGGCGGCGAGCTTGCGGATACGGCTCTCCGCTGGATGCAGGCGCATCTGGAGTGAGTCGAAGTTGAGCCTGCCGTCGCGCTCGATCACGATCTCGCCGTCGAGCGCCGAGCGCGCCGGCAGGCCCTCGCCGAGCGCCTGCAGCTCGGGAAAGTAGCGAAGGAGCGGCCGGGCGTTTCGGCTCCAGAGGCGAAGCTCGCCGTCGAGGTTTTCGAGGACGCCGCGAAACCCATCCCACTTCGGCTCGTAC
>JBBQXH010000239.1:0-4713 GCA_038209835.1 Gaiellales bacterium
TCCGGGAACGGACCCTCCGAGTTGCTCGGCGAGGACGAGAGGCCGCCGCCGAGCTGAGCGGGACAGATGACGAACCAGCGTCCGGGGTCGAGTACGCGGCCCGGCGCGATCGTGGACTCGAGCGAGCTCGGCGACCCCGAGTACATGTGCGGGTAGAGGATCGCGTTGTCGCGCGACGCGTTCAGCGTTCCGTGCGTCGTGTACGCGAGTCGCGCCTGCGCGAGTGTCTCGCCGCTCTCGAGCTCCAGATTGCCGAGCTCGAAGACATCGCTCTTATCACTCACCGTGCCAGTCGCGCATGTGCGAGCGCACGTGGGCGGGGAGTGCCTCGGGTGGGTAGAAGCGGTCGTAGAAATCGACGTCCAGGTGGCACGCCTGATACCAGACCGTCATCAGGAACGGGTCGATCGTCGCCGGGAACCTGCCGTACGTGTCCCAGATGTAGTTGCAGAGGGTCTTCGTCGCGGCGACCGCCTCCTCGGAGGGCTGCGGCACGGCGCGAGCGATGTCCGCCGACGTCCAGGGGATCTGCTGGCTTTCGGGTGTCGAGAAGATGCCCGCCTTTCCCCAGCGTTGCGCGATCACGAAGTCGACGGCCGCGTCCATGTCGGCGTGGAACGGCGGGCACGCACCCTCGAAGATCCCGGGAAGCCCGACCGGGATCTCCTCGCCGGCGCCCACAGGCGCGTCGTCCGGGATCCGGTGGAACGTGAAGCCGAGCGAGCCGCTCGAGCCCTGGCCGCCCATCTCGTGCCAGTACCGCTCGCCGCCCATGGTTACCCGACCCTTGCCGCCCGAGAAGGGGTGACCGCCCGTGCCGATTGCCTGGGTCGCGAGCATCAGGTTCTGCACCATCAGCCCTTCCTCGACGCCGTTCATATCGACCATCTGCCAGCGCTCGAAGTCCCACAGGTCGACGGGGTGCGCATCGCCGAGAAGGCCCGACTCGACAAACGGGCGTAGCGGGTCGTTCCCGAGCTGCTTGTCGACGAGGTAGTAGCCGTGCGGCCGGTCGAAGTAGAGGAGCATTGCCGAGATGCACTGGCGCGTCACGTCCGAGATCGGGATGAACACGGTGGATCCCTCCGTGTTCACGATCCACTCGTTGAAGCGGAAGAGGTTCGGTCGCAGGCGCGGAATGTCGAGCCGTTCGGCTTGCAGCCTGATCGCCGACCTGTACAGCGTGTGCTGCTCCTCGAACGTCTGGTTGACCGCGTACGCCTCGGGCTTCACGTCGCGCTGCGGGAGCACGAAGACTCCGTCGTCGTTCGTCCAGAAGAGCTCGGTGCCGTGCTGGGCGAGCGGGCTCGGATACGGCCGGCCGGTGAACGTCGCGAGCTTGTCGGCCCCCGTCGGCCTGCCCTCCTCGCAGAGAAACGGCCACTCTTCGCGGACGATTCCGGTGGCGCCCGTCGCGGCCGCGACGAGAATCGCCTCCTCCTCGTACGCGAGCGGGACGGGCTCCTTGTCCGAGCGGTAGGCGAGTGGGCCGGTCATCTCGGCGCCGAGGGCGAAGCGCCTGGCGCGTCTGGTGAAGATCGCGTCGAGCGTCGGGAAGGCGGCCGCGGCGCGAAGGGCCTCAGGACGGACGGACGGTCGGGTTCGCGTAGCCATCCGTTGAGTCTAGAGATGCCCGCCTGGCGCCCGCATAGGATGGGCGCGCCCTGCCGCTCGGCTCCGTCACATCGCTCACGCTCGGCCAGCTCGCTGTCACGGTGGCCGTTCTCGCGGTGCTCGGGCTCGTCGCTAGCCGGTTCGGTCTCTCCGCGATCCCGGCCTACCTGCTGGCGGGCCTCCTGCTCGGCCCGAACCAGCCGACCGTCGTCAGCTTCGTCCAGCCCTCCGAGGTGACGACCTTCGTCGCCGAGCTCGGGATCGTCTTCCTACTCTTCTTCCTCGGTCTCGAGTTCAGCTTCGATCGCCTGGTCCGAAGCGGGCGGCACGTGCTGCTCGGAGGGTCGCTCGACTTCGTCATCAATGCAGGGATCGGCCTGCTCGTCGGTGTCGTCGCGTTTGGCGTTTCGTTCGCGGCACTCATCCTCGCCGCGATGGTCTTTGTGTCGTCGAGCGCCGTCGCCGTGAAGGGGCTGATCGACTTCAAGCGTCTCGCTGACAACGAGACCGACCTCGTCCTCGCGATTCTCGTCTTCGAGGACATCGTCGTCGCGGCCGTCCTCGGCTTCGCCGGCGCGGGTGGCGGCGGCCTCAGCCCGACGCTCGTCGCCGTTGCCAAGGCGCTCGGCTTCGTCACCGTTTCCCTCGCCGCCGCGCGCTTCCTCACGAAGCCGATCGACAGGGTGCTCGCACGGCTTCGGCCCGAGTTCCTGCTCCTCGCGGTGTTCGCGTTCCTCGTCGGGATGGCCGCGCTTGCGAAGGTGCTCGGGATCTCCGAGGCGAATCGGCGCCCTGATGGCGGGGATTATCCTGGCCGAGACCTCAGTCCGGGAGGAGATCGAGGAGCGATTCCTCGGCTTTCGCGATCTGTTCGCGGCGCTCTTCTTCTTCGTCTTCGGGCTCTCGATCGACATCGGCGCACTCGGAAACATCGGCTGGCTCGTCGCGCTCGCCGTCGTCCTGTCAGTTGCCGGAAAGCTCGGTGCCGGCTTCGGGTCGGGTTTGATCGGCGGGTTCACGCCACGCCAGAGCCTGAACGTCGGGGCCGCGCTCGTGGCTCACGGAGAGTTCACGATCATCCTGGCCCAGATCGCAGCCGACAACGAGGCACTCGGGCTCTCGCAGCGCCAGGATCTCGTCGCGTTCTCCGGTCTGTTCGTGCTCGCGACCGCGACGATCGGGGTCATCCTGATGAAGGAGTCGAAGCGAATCGGCCGTCGCCTCTTCCCACCGACTACTCTGATTCCTGGAAGAACCGATGCCGTCTGACGTCCGCCAGACCCGACTTCCCGGCGTGGGGGTCAAGTACAGCCTCGATCTCGACAGTGGAGGTCGGATCGCCGTGATCCAGCATCTGGACGGCGAGCGTGAGCTCTACTGCTTCCGCCGCGCGCGCGATGACGAGCCCAGCGCCGTCCTGCACCTCGAGGACGCGGAGGCCCGCCAGCTCGGCGCGCTGCTCGGAGGCGCCTACGAGCGTCCGAAGGTCGTCGACGACCTCGAGATGGCGCTCGGGGAGCTGACGATCGAGTGGATCGAGGTGCCCGACTCGAGTCCGGCGATCGGCAAGACACTTGCTGACTGCGCTTTCCGGGCTCGAACCGGGATCACGATCATCGCCATCCTGCGCGAGCCCGAGCCCGTGTCCGGCGCGCAACCGACCGACGTGATCCAGATTGGTGACACGCTCGTCACCGTCGGGAAGCTCGGGCAGTACGTCGCGTTCAGGCGGCTGCTCGCCGACGGCCCGATCTAGGCCGAATCGTTGCCCGCCGGTAGGCGGGCCGATATCGGCCGTGGAGCGGCCCGGAGGGCCGCGGTCACATCGGTAGGCCGAATCGTTGCCCGCCGGTAGGAATGCCGTGGCGGTCGATCGCGGCCACGATCTGCGGCTGCCGCGTCTGCCAGTAGCGGGTGAGGGTGTCGCGATCGACGGGGAGGAATGGGTCGTCGCCAGCGTCGTCGAGGTAGCCGAGAGCGAGCAGGATCGGGGTGAGAGCGCTGTCCTGGTGCTCGGGTTGGTAGCGAGCAAGGAAGAGAGCGAGGCCTTCGTCGACGGTGCGGCCAGACCGTTCCTCGATTGCCATCAGGTCGTAGTAGTCGCGCAGCTGGGCACGGCCAGCGAGCGCGTTCAGCTTCATCGCGAGCAAGTCGCCGAGTGAGGCGACCTGGAGGCCGGCGAGGGGCATGGTGGGCTCGAGCCGTCGCTCAGGGCGCCCGAGGCCGCATTGGAGGAACTGGACGCGCGTCTCGCCGAAGAGGCCGTTGAGCGTTTCCGCAGTCCGGCTGGTGACGGCGAACGGGCCCTGAGCGCCGAGTTGCTCGACGAGCCGGTCGAGGTCGAGCGGCTCGTGGAAGAAGAAGTCGAGGTCGCGGCTCTGGCGGTGGCGCAGATGAACGGCGATCGCTGTGCCGCCATCGAGGTAGGCGTCGCCTCGCACGATGGGAGTGATTCGCTCCCAGGTCGACGCGGTGTCGCCGGGGAGCAGCTCTTGCAACCAGTCGGGCAGGCTCACGTGCGGACACTTCGAGCGAGATTGTGTGCGAGTGCGCGCTGGCGCGGCGAGAGGCCGCGATTTCCCGCTGCCTGCTTCCAGTCGGCGCGGGAGAGCACCTGCAGTCCCCAGGCGAGCCCATCCAGGTCACCGGTCGAAAGCAGCCGCTCGGCGACGAAGGCGCCGTGCCTGTCGAGCTCGATCGCGCTCGGGTCGGCGTTCCAGAACAGGTGGCGAAGCCGTGCCGGCACGCGTGTCGGCTTCTCGAGCGAGCGCTGCGCCGGGAAGCGGACGGCGGCGAGACCGTGGGCGAGCGCGGGCCACTCGGGTGTGGTGACATCAGCCCTGATCACGTCCGCCTCGCGCGCGCGGCCGGAGGCGATCCACTCCCGTTCTGTCCGCACGAGTCCTCGCGTCTGAAGCGATCTCACAGCACGTGTCGCTGCCGTGGGCGAGACGCCGGCGCGACGAGCGACCGCCCGCGCCGACAGCAAGCCTCTCGGCGCCCGCGCGAGCGCGGCCAGCACCCGCGTCTCGACCCGAGTGAGTCCGTCGACGGTTTGCACGGTGCCGAGATCGGCCTCGAGCGCGTCGACCTGACGCT
>JBBQXH010000240.1:0-4703 GCA_038209835.1 Gaiellales bacterium
GTGACGATCGAGGAGGAGGCCGTCTATCCGTGGAGCACGGCCCCTGAGCTCGCATCCGAGCTCGATCGGATCGCGAAGGCGGGTGGTGCAACTCTGGCGGCCTCGGGCGCACAGGACGTGTTCTGGATGCATCTGGTCGGGTGCCTGCTCGGAGCCGCACACAGGATCGACGCGGTCGAGGGGCGCTGCAGCTGGAACGCCGACGACTACGGTCCGGAGGTCGCCCGGCACGTGCATCTTGGGGCGACGAGAGAGGAGTTCGACCGCTCCCTTGCGGATCACGGTTGGCCCGATTTCGTCGTCCGCTCGACGCTCGAGGCGCTCGTCGCCGACGCGGGTTTCACCCCGGCTACTGTACGGCCGTTCGTCACGCCGGTCGTTGCGGAGCAGGAGACATGGTCGCGCAGTCTCGGACAGATGATCCCGGCCGGATGCGTTCTCGGTGTCATCGACGCCGTGGCAATCCAAACCGCCGAAGGCCCGATGTTCTCGTTCGAGATGGCCGGCCGCGTTTACGACGAAGGAGAGTCCGACACGAACGAGTGGGTCGTCCGTGGCGATCCGCCGCTCGAGCTCCGAAACGACAGGGTTCCGACGCGTCTTATCACCTGCACCTCGGTCGTGAACCGGATCCCCGACGTGGTCGCGGCGGCTCCGGGCCTGGTCACGCTCGACCGCCTTCCCCGACCGCGGTACCGGCCGGGGCCTTACCTGATCAATAACTGAAGTCAGGAAGGAACTTGCTGGAGCCTTGCCTGAGCGATCAGCCGATCCGTGCAACGGAGCGCGTTCGCCGAAATCGTCGCCGTCGGTGCCATCGGCCCGGAGGTCGGGAACACGGCGCCGTCCATGACGTAGAGGTTCGGGACGTCGTGAGACCGGCACCAGCGGTCGACGACCGAGGTCGCCGGATCGTCGCCCATCCTCGTGGTTCCGAGGAGGTGCCAGCCCCACTGCGACCAGTCCGCCTCGATCGTGTCGATCGCGCCGGCCGCCTGATGCGCCTCGTGAGCACGGTCGAGCTGGAAGCGGAGATTCGCCCGCATCTCGTCGTCGATGTCGAAGGTGACTTTGGGCGCCGGTATCCCGTCGGAGTCGGTCAGCGATGGGTCGAGCGTGATCGTGTTCTGCTCGTGGGGAAGATCCTCGATTCCGATGCCCCAGTCGAAGGCGTGGCCGAGCGTCCGCTTCACGAGATCGTGGATCTTCGGCCCCCAGCGCTCTTCGTAGGCGAGCGTGTCGTACCGCGCAAGCGAGAAAAGCGGCCCACCGACGGGCATGACGTCCCACTGGGCGCCACGGCGGAATCCGCGGGACTCGTCGTTGTCGGCGAACTGGAGCGAGAGGAGCTGAGTGCCCCAGGGACCGAGCCAGGTCTCGAGGTCGTCCTCGTAGATCCCGAGCACGCTCATGTAGGGGTGGAGCATGAGACGCTTGCCGACGAGCCCGGTCGAGTTAGCGAGTCCATCGGGGAAGCGGCTCGATGACGAGAGCAGAAGGAGCCGTGCCGTGCCGACGCCGTTTGCGGCGACGATCACGACGTCGGCGTCCTGCCGTTGCTCGTTCCCCGAGCGATCGACGTAGACGGCTCCGGTGGCGAGCCCCTGGTCGTTGACGAGGATCTCCCGTACGCGCGCGCCGGTAATGATCTTGGCCCCATGCTTCAGCGCCTCGGGCCACATGGTCGTGTCGGTCGAGCTCTTCGCACCCTTCGGGCAGCCCCACATACAGGTTCCCGTGCGCTCGCACCCGGCGAGGTTGCCGACGGCCTGCGAGCGGATCGCATGAGACGCCGGCCACCAGTGCCAGCCGAGCTCGTTCATCCCTTCGGCCGCCTTGCGTCCGAGCGGCCCGATCGGAAGAGGGGGTAGCGCAGGGTTGGGGCTCGGCGGATACGCGGGGTCACCGGTCATGCCGGAGATCTGCATGTCCTGGTCGATCCGCTCGTAGTAGGGCTTCATCTCCTCGTAGGTGACCGGCCAGTCGTCGGCCACACCGTCGACCGAGCGGAGCTTGAAGTCTGCGGGTCGCATCCGAACCCATTGGGCGCAGAAGTGGATGGTCGAGCCGCCGACGGCGTTGTACATGACCGGCGTGATCGGCGAGCTCGAGATCTCGAGCGGGTAGTCGGCGGGCTGGCGGCGGACGTTCGGGTCGGGGCTCCACTGGGCCTCCGACACGAGCTCGAACTCGAGCTTGTCCCCCGGGAACTCGTCGGCGTTCGCCCAGTCTCCCTGCTCGAGGCAGACTACGCGGAACCCGGCCTCTGCGAGATACCGCGCGGCGACGGAGCCTCCTGCGCCCGCGCCGATGACGAGCACGTCGGCGCGATCCGCGCTTCTCGAGAAGGCGAAAGGCAGCGGGTCGACCTTCCCGTTCGGCGTGGCGGTCGGCGGCGGCTGACGATGGATCGGCCCGCGGTCGATCACGGGATCGAGGAGACCGTCCCGCAGGTCGTAGTCGGCTTCGTCCGAGAACGGCGCACGCTTCCCCTGTCCCGGGAACCCGATGCGCTTTCGTACCTTGAGGTTCATGAAGTAGGCGCCCTGAGCGATCGTGGCGAGCGCCCGGAACCCCTCCGGCTCCTCGTCGTGAAGGCGCCGCGCCTCATCCGCGGCGTCCTTTCCGGCGGCGGCGTCGAGCACACCGGTGAGGAGCGCCGCGAGATCAGGGCGGGCGGCGAGTGCGCGATCGAGCCACTTGCCCTGCGGGTCGGCTTCGCTCGCGGAGAGCTGCCCGTCCGCAGCCGGGATGAGCACGTCTGCAAGGGCGGTGAGCGTCGCGCGCTCGCCCTCGGTCACCGATGTCTCTGCGGGAGCGCTCACGCCATACCTCCTCGTCCGGGCCGGAACACCCAGCCCTTATGCCTTCTCCACTACGATCGCGGTCGCTTCTTCTCCGTGTCGTACACGGGGACGGGAGCGACCGTCGCCTGTGCGGTGCCGTCGCCGACGGCGACCTCGACCGTCTCACCCTCACGCGCCAGGTCGGCTCGCAGGACACCCAGCCCGATCACTTTCCCAAGGGTGGGGCTCTCGCAGGGGCTCGTCAGGGTGCCCACCTGCTCTCCGGCCTTGGTCACTGCAGCACCGTACTCGGGCACGTCTCCGTCGACAACGAGCGTCACGAACCGGTTGGGCGGACTCGACGCCTCCGCTTCGAGCGCTGCCTTCCCACAGAAATCGGAACCATCGAGCGCGATCACCTTGTCGAGCCCCATGTCGAACGGGCTCGTCTCGTGCTGGAAGTAGTCGTACCCGATGAAGATGAGGCCCGATTCGATGCGGATCGTCTCGACCGCGGCAAGGCCGTACGGCTTCGCACCGGCGCCCGTGACCGCCGCCCACAACTGCTCCGCGCCGTCGGGCGAACAGAAGAGCTCGAAGCCGAGCTCGCCGGAGTAGCCGGTGCGCGAGACCCAGCACGGAACGCCGCCGACCTCGACCTGCTCGGGCCAGAAACGGAAGTAGCGAAGCGATGCGACGTCTGCATCGGTAAGGCCCTGTAGGAGCTCGCGGGAGCGGGGGCCGTTGATTCCGAGCTGTGGGGACTCGCGCGTTGTCGGCGTAACCCCGACCTCGAGCCCGTCGACGACTGCCGTGATGTGCTCGAGGTCGGAGTCGAGGGCGGTCACCACGATGCACTGGTCGTCCGCGAGCTTGAACACGGTGCCGTCGCCGACCATCTTCCCGTTCTCGTCGCAGAATGGCGCGTACCGCACCTGACCCACGTCGAGCGAGAGCATGTCGTTCGCGAACACCCGGTCGGCGGCCTTCAGCGCATCGGGGCCTTCGAAATACCATTTACGAAGCGGCGAGGCGTCCCAGACGCCCACGTCATTGCGGATCGCGTGGTGTTCTGCGGCCGCGTCCCCGAAGGTGCTCGGCCAGTACCACCCTTCCCAGTCCATGAGCTCGCCCCCGAGCTCGCGCTGGGGACGATCGAACGCTGTGCGAATGATGTCGTCGGTCATACCGGGCTTCTATCAAGCCCGCCTCTCCGGTTCAAGCGCGACAGGTCAGGAGTTCTGCGGGTACCCCACCTCGCTCGATATCGCAGTGGCGTGCTCGAGCAGGGGGCGGAGCGCGATCTTCATGGTCGCGAGGTCGAATCGAGTTGCTGGGCCCTGAACGCCGAGGATGGCGAGAAGCGTTCCCCGGATCCCGAAGATCGGGGCGGCGATCGCGTTCAGGTCGTCCTCGCGCTCGCCGACAACCTGGGCCCAGCCGCTCGCCGCGGTTCTCGTCACCTCGGCAGCGAGCTCGTCGCGGTCGGTGATCGTCCGCGCCGTGAAGGCCTCGAGGGCTCCTTCCGGAAGGTTCCCGCCGGCGGCGAGATAGACCTTCCCAACCGCGGTCGCGTGCGCGACGCTCGACCTGCCGACGCGCGCGACGCTGTGAACGGATGCCGTGCTCTGCACGAAGTCCACGGTTACGGCCTCATGCTCACCGGGAGCAGAGAGCGTCGCGGACTCGCCGGTCGCGTCGACGAGTGCGATCAGGTGGGGTCGTGCGATCTCGCGGAGGTCGATTCGGGCGAGAACGGCGTTCCCTAAGTGGAGAAGACGAAGCCCGAGCCGGTATCGCCCGGTGTCCGTGTCGTGCTCGACGAGCCCGGCCTCGGTGAGCGTCGCGAGGAGCCGCGAGACGGTGCTGGCGTTGATGCCGGTCCGTCGCGCGATCTCGTTGGTGCCGAGTTCAGGC
>JBBQXH010000241.1:0-4697 GCA_038209835.1 Gaiellales bacterium
ACCGCGACCTCACCCAGCACCTCCTGCTCGCCGGGCTCGGAGCCCTCTCGCTCACGCGCGAGAAGGCAGAGTCCCTGGTCGACGATCTCGTGAAGCGCGGTTCGACTGACAAGCAGGACGAGGCGAGCGATTCGCTCACGGCGCCGAGGTTCGGCGGGGAGCGTCTCGTCGACCGGGCCTCTTCTGCGATGACAGGGCTCTTCAGGGAGCTCGGGCTCGTGACCGATCCGACGATCGACGAGCTCGAGTTGCGCATCGCCCAGCTCGAGCACCGGCTGCGGATCCTCGAGCGGAAGGCAGCGGAGCCGGGTAAGCCGACGCCGCCGCCGCGACCCTAGTGCTCCGTTCCAGAAGTGCGGCGCGCCCTGGCGGCTGCAAAGCTGCGCCGTTCTGCGTCCTCGGTCGCGCCCATATGACAGGCATATGGGCGCGACCTGCGTCCTTGCCCGGCTTGCTTTTCGCTCGCCAGGATCATCACCGAACTTCTGGGACGGAGCACTAGACTGCGACGCATGCCGGCCACCCGGCGGCGCCTCTCCGAGATCACCCAGGTCGCTGCGCGGCACGGGTACGGCTACCTGTTCAAGGAGCGGCGGTTCGGCCTCCACCCGCTCCGGTTGACGCAGGAAGAGCTCGATGAGGGCGAGGGCTCGCACCGAGGGCGGCGGTTGCGCGAGATGCTCGAGGAGCTCGGGCCGACCTTCGTGAAGTTCGGGCAGCTCCTCTCGACGAGACCGGACGTCGTTCCCCCCGACATCGTCTTCGAGCTCCGTGCGTTGCAGGACGACGTGAAGCCCTTCCCCTTCGAGGACGTGCGGCTGACGATCGAGCAGGATCTCAGCCTCACCGTCGAGCAGCTGTTCCTCGAGTTCGACGAGACGCCGATCGCTGCAGCGTCGATTGGGCAGGTTCACCGAGCCGTGCTCCCCAACGGTCGGGCGGTCGCCGTCAAGGTGCAGCGCCCCGACGCGCCGCGGCAGGTGGATGCCGACCTCCAGCTCCTCTACCAGGCGGCGCGTGTCGTGAAGCAGCGCGTCAAGGCGCTGCGATTCATCGACACCGAGGGTCTCGTCGACGAGTTCGCACGCTCCATCCGGCAAGAGCTCGACTATCGCACCGAGGCGCGAAACGCGAAGCGGTTTCACGCGAACTTCGAGTCCCATCCGCGCGTCACGATCCCGGCGATCTACCCCAGGTACTGCGGCACCCGGGTGCTGACGCTCGAGTTCCTCGAGGGCGTACAGGTTGCGGACATCGATCACGACGAGGTCGGCCTGGCCGGCCGCCGCAATTTCGCGTACCTGATCGCGGACTCCTGGATGACGATGATCTTCCGGCACGGCTTCTTCCACGCGGATCCGCATCCCGCCAACATGCTCGTGCTCGCCCCGGGGCAGCTCGGTCTCGTCGATTTCGGGCAGGTCGGCACGCTCTCCCGGGACGACATGGCGAAACTGACCGGGCTCTTCATCGACGCGGCGAACGAGAACATCGAGGCGCTCCCGGGCAGACTCGCCGATCTCGGCGTCCAGTTCCCGAGGGAGAAGGAGATGCAGTTCATCGACGAGCTGCGTGACGTGTTCGACCGCTACTATGGCACGAGGCTCGCGGAGATCGACCCCTTGCAGGTCACCCGCGAGGCATTCGCGCTGATCTACCGGATGAACCTCGAGCTTCCGACGCGTTTCGTGCTCCTCGACAAGGCGCTCGCGACACTCGGGGCGGTCGGGGTCGAGCTCTATGCGGACTTCAACGTCTTCGAGATCGCGAGACCGTACGCGCGAGACCTCTTGCTCGAGCGGTTTCGACCCCGACGAGTCGTCGGGCGCGCGCGCGACGAGGTTCGGGACTACGCCCGCGTCGTCCGCCGGATGCCGCTGCAGCTGGGCGACACGCTCGAGGAGGTGAGCTCCGGGGAGCTCGAGGTCGGGATCAGGATTCCCGCGCTCGAACCCCTGATCCGCAAGGTGGACATCATCGCCAACCGGGGGATCGTCGCGCTTCTCTGCGCAGCGGGGCTCATCGGCTCGGCGATCCTGGCGGCGGTGGATCGCGGCCCGGAGCTCGGCGGTCTGAGCGTCCTCGCAATCGGCGGCTTCGTGGTGTCGTTCGCGGCTGCCGTGTGGCTCGTGGCGAGTGTCGTCCGCACCGGACGGGTGTAGACGGCTTGACACGATTTCACGCGAAAGGACATCTGGAGGCGGGCGAGACTCGGTGCTAGCGTCGTCTGCATGGCAGGTGAGGCGGTACTTCTCGTCGAGGACGAGCTTGCGACTCGCTCGTTCCTCGAGCAGCAGCTGAGCGACGACGGCTTCGACGTCGTCTCCGCCGACCAAGGCAGCAGGGCGGTCGAGCTGGTCGAGCGCGTCGACCCCGATCTCGTGCTGCTCGACGTCCGGCTGCCGGATGCGTCCGGCTTCGACGTGTGCCGCCGCCTTCGGGAGGGGGAGCCGGGGAAGGCCTGGAACCGCGACGTCCCCATCATCCTCGTGAGCGAGCGCGGCGATCCGGTGGATCGCGTACGCGGCTTCGCACGGGGCTGCGACGACTACGTGGTGCGGCCGTTCGTCTACGAGGAGCTGCTGGCGCGGATGCGTGCGGTGCTCCGGCGGACCGCAGGGCCAGCGCGCCGCGACCAGCTTCGAGTCGGCGAGCTCGCGGTCGACCGTCTGTCGCGGACGGTCCAGGTGTCCGGCCGCGCCGTATCGCTGTCAGCGAAGGAATACGAGTTGCTGGTTGCACTCGCCGAGGAGCCCGAGCGGGTCTTCAGGAAGGAGGAGCTCCTTCGCGACGTGTGGGGCTTCCGGAGCATGGGACGGACTCGCACGCTCGACTCGCACGCGAGCCGGTTGCGGCGCAAGCTCAACGGCCGGGGAGACAGCTGCTACGTCGTCAACGTCTGGGGTGTGGGATACCGGCTGGTCGCGCCGGTGATGTAGGCGCGCTCAGCCTGACACTGGGATGAGCAGACTCGAGTCGCGTTCGAGCTCGCGGCGGAGGTCGAGCGCGAGGCTCGGTTGGGGCTGTTCGACGTCTGCCCACCGAACCGGTCTCCCGGCGGCTACAGGCCGGATGAGGCGGATTCCGTCCGCAAGCCCGATCGGGAGCGCGCCGTCCGCAAGTGAGGCGGCGGTCGGCGCGAGGCGCCCCCAGACGGTCGATCCACCCTCGCCGTCGAGGACGTCGCCGGGAACGAGGTCGCGCTTGGCGGTTGCCGTTACATCGCCGACGAAGGCGCGCGGCGTCCCGGTGGGCTCCTGGTCGAGCCCGACGCGCAGGACGCTCACGGATGTCTCGAGGCCGATCAGGTGGTACGGGCGGTAGAGGGAGGCGAACCGCCCGCCGGCGCCGGTCGCGAGGCCGTAGGCGGTGAAGCACCCCGCAACGTAGTCCGTGGGCGCCTCGAACGTGACGTAGACGCCCCACCGCAGGTCGTCGCCCTGGACGGGGGTGCCGTCACGCTCGAGGCTCGAGACGACCTCGACGGTTCCCGCTCCGGCAAGCGTTCCACCGTCCTCTGCCGGTATACAGACCGCCGCAAGGCGATCCGCGGCGCACGGCGGAAAACCGAGGCCGTCCGGCTGCGGCCTGAGCCCGGTCGCGTTCGCGACGGCGGCCGTCTCGATCGATGACTTCGTCCCATCGACGAAGGAGTTGAACATCCGGGCGTTGAAGCCGCGGACCGAGGCTTCGTCCGGGGAAAGCCCGTAGTGCTCCCACACGGTGTCCGGGGTCGAGAGATGGTAGGCGGGAAGATATTTCGTCCCCTTGCCGGCGCAGACGACGTCGAGTCCGCACGCCTGGGCCCACTCGACGAGCTCGCAGACGAGGGCCGGCTGATCGCCGTAGGCGAGGCTGTAGACGATGCCCGCCGAGCGGGCGCGCCGGGAGAGGACCGGCCCCGCCAGGACGTCCGCCTCGACCGAGACCATCACGACGTTGGATCCACGGTCGATCGCGGCGACCGCGTGTTCGATCCCGACGGTCGGCGATCCGGTCGCTTCGACAACGACGTCGGCACCTGCCGTGTCGATGAGCGTCGTCGCGTCCGCGGTCACGGGAATGTCGGCGGGCCACGAAGCGATGGCGAGCGAGTCGCGCGCTCGCTCGAGCGACCGGTCAGCGACGCCGCAGAGTTCGATCCCCTCGAGCCGGCGTAGCTGGGACAGGAGCATCGCCCCGAACGTGCCGGCTCCGACGAGGACGACCCGGAGCGGGCGCCCTTCGGCCGCGCGATCCGCCAGGCGCTCGTGGAGTGGACGACGTATCACCAGTCAGCCGTAATCGTCAGCCAGAACGCGAGCCCGGCGTAGGGTCCGTATCGGCGGAAGCGGCGAACGATGGTCTCGTCCTTGACCGGGCGCCCGCCGGTGAGCCTCGCGTAGGTCGGTCGGGTCCACGAGTCGAGGATCAGCTTCGAGTAGCGCCCGAGCATCATCATCACGTGCGCGGCTGCGTACGCCCCGACGCCTGGGAGCTCGAGCAGCCGCCGCTCGACCTCCGCGTCGGAGAGCTGACCGCGGGATGCGGATCCGAGCTCCTCGAGGGCGATCGATCCGCTCGCAACCCCGGAGGCGAGCAGCTCGAGGTACCGGCCGCGTTACCCGGCCCTGACGGTCTTCCGATAGAAGGCCTCACCTGCGGCGGCCATGGCCTCGGGTGTCGGGAAGGTCCGTCCGAGTGGGCCGGAGGCGGGG
>JBBQXH010000242.1:0-4692 GCA_038209835.1 Gaiellales bacterium
GACTCCCCGCGAACATGATGGTCGCGCCGAACTCACCGAGCCCCCGTGCGAAGGCAAGTGTCGTTCCGGCGCCGAGGCCTTTGGCAGCGAGCGGGAGCGCGACGCGCCGGAAGGTTCGAGCGGGCGGAGCCCCGAGCGTCCGTGCCGCGTCGAGCAGGGTCGTATCGATCGACTCGAACGAGGCGATCGCCTGGCGAAGGTAGAACGGACTGGCCACGAAGATCACGGCGAGCACGACGGCGAGCGGCGTGAACGGAATGGAGAGTCCAGCGAGGTCGAGGGCTCCCCCGAGCAGGCCCCGGCTGCCGAAGGCCGCAAGCAACGCGATCCCGGCGACCGCTGGGGGGAGTACGAGCGGTAGCTCGACGATCGTCAGGACGAGGGCTCTCCCCCGGAACCGGCGCATCGCGAGCAGGTAGGCGGCGGGTGTCCCGACAACGAGGATTACGGCGAGCGCGATCGCACTCGTCTTCAGGCTGACGACCAGCGCGTCGACAGCCGCCGGGTTCGTCAGCTGACTCGCAAGGTCGACGGGCGAGATGCGCGTGAAGAGGGCGATGAGCGGGAGAACGAGGAAGGCGATCGTGAGGACGCACGAACTGACGAGCACGACGTCGAACAGCCGGCGGCTCACGGAACCCCGAAGCCCGCTCGCTCGAGCGCTGCCCGGCCGTCGGCGCTGAGAACGCGGGCGACGAACGCCTCCGCTGCATCGTGGTTCGGTGCCTCCTGGAGGACGGCGATCGTGTACTCGATCTCGGGCTCTGCGTCTGCGGGCAGATCGATCACGCTGACATCGCCTGCGACCGCCTGCGCGTCGGTCGCGTAGACGAAGCCCGCGTCGGCCTCGCCCAGCGCCACCTTTCCGACGACTCCCTTGACGTCGTTCTCCTCGCTCACCACGTTGTCGAGGATCTCCGTCGCGTTCATCGCCGCAAGCGCCTTGCGCGTGTAGTCGCCGGCGGGGACACCCTCTGCTGCGACCACGAGCTTCACGCCGGATCTCCCCGCATCCGTCACAGTCTCGATCCCGGCCGGATTGTCCTTCGGGACGATCAGAACGAGCTGATTCGTGGCGAACACGCGGGGTTTCTCGACGAGCCCCTCGTCGAACAGCTCGCTCGGGGACTTCGAGCTTGCCGCCGCGTACACATCAGGCTTTGCGCCCTCCCGGATCTGCGTCGCCAGCTCGTCCGACCCGGCGAAGCTGTATGTGCCGGCCGGGTCGATCTCGGGAAAGACCTCGGTCAGGGACGAGGCAGCAAAGACCGTTGGCCCGGCCGTCTCGCCACCTGAGCCGCACGCAGAGAGCACCGCGACCGCAGCAACCATGGCGAGCGCGACCAGCGAGCGGTTCACCGCTCGACCATGACCGAGGTTGCCTTCACGACCGCGGCGGCCGTCATCCCCGGCTCGAGACCGAGCTGCTCGACGGCATCGCGCGTGATCACGGCGACCACACGCGCTGGCCCGGTGACATCGATCTCCACCTGTGCGAGGAGCCCTTCAACCTGAACGTCGCGAACGACACCCTGGAAGCGATTCCTCGCACTCAGGTGATCGAGCTCGCGATCGCCGGCGCGAAGCCGCTCGATCTCGGACACCGGCACCAGGCGCCGGTTGGAGCGATCTCGGTCGGTCTTGATCAGGCCCTCGCGATCCCAGCGCCTGAGGGTGTCGAGCGAGATCCCGAGCGTCCGCGCCGCCTCGGAGGCGGTCAAGTATGGCCTAGGCATTACCTATGCAGTCTACAGTAGGCGACCGCCGCCGCCGGTATTGTCGCGACCGGTGTCGGGGAGTTCTGGAGCGGTGCTCGTCACCGTCGCAGCGGGTCTTGCGGCGGCTGTCCAGGCGGCCGTCAACACGGCGCTCGGCAGAAGGATCGGGACACTCGAAGCCGCCGTCTTCCAGACAATCGTCGCGGTCGTCATCTTCACCGTGATCGTGCTCGTGGCCCGCCGGAGCTTCAAAGGGGTCGCCAGCGCGTTCGAGCAGCCGGCGTGGCTCTGGCTCGCGGGCGCGATGAGCGTGATCATCATCTTCTCGCTCACGTTCGCGCCGAATCGAATCGGCGTGCTCGCCTTCGCGGGGATCCTGATCGCCGGTCAGCTCATCGCCTCAGCGCTGATCGATCACTTCGGCTTCTTCGGGCTCGACCGGATCGCCTTCACCTGGGAACGCGGGATGGGGTTCGCGCTGCTCGCCGCAGGCACCGCTCTCGTGCTGCGGTACTGACCCCGTAATCAATCGGCGCTGCGGCGCGGGTAGGTACGGCCGCTCACGCGGCCGCGGGCCTTCGTGGCCGGCTTCGCCGTCCACTGCGCGTCGCTTCGCTCCTTGCGAACAACGCCGCCTGGCCTTGGCCGACCCCGACACACATCGTCGCCATCCCGTAACGCCCACCGCGGCGCTGCAGCTCGTGCAGCAGCGTCACAACGAGTCGCGCGCCACTCATGCCTAGCGGGTGACCGACGGCGATCGCTCCACCGTTCACGTTCACGCGTTCGAGGTCGAGCCCCAGCTCTCGCACGACCGCAAGCGACTGGGATGCGAAGGCCTCGTTCAGCTCGACGAGATCGATCTCGTCGACACCGACGCCCGTCCGGGCGAGGAGCTTGCGGACGGCCGGTACCGGCCCGATCCCCATCAGGCGTGGATCGACTCCGGCGACCGCGCTTCCGACGAACCGCCCGAGTGGCGAGACGTCGAGCTCCGCAGCTTTGCGGTCGCTGGCGATCACGAGGGCGGCGGCGCCGTCGTTGATCCCGCTCGAGTTCCCCGCAGTGACCGTCCCGCCAGGCCGAAACGCCGCCTTCAGGGCTGCGAGCCTCTCCGACGTCGTCTCGGGCCGCGGGTGCTCGTCCACCGCCACGTCCTCGATCGGGACGATCTCGTCCTCGAACCTCCCCGCCCGGGCCGCCGCGGCGTGGCGCCGCTGGCTCTCGACCGCGAAGGCGTCCTGATCCTCGCGGGAGATCCCGTACTCGGCCGCGACGTTCTCGCCGGTCTCGCCCATCGATTCGAGCGGAAACATTGCCTCCATCGCCGGGTTCGGGAACCGCCAGCCGAGGGTCGTGTCCCAGGCCGTCTGGCTCCCGCGCGGGAAGGCCTTGTCCGGTTTTGCCACCACGAACGGGGCACGGCTCATCGACTCGACGCCACCCGCTACGAAGAGCTCGCCCTCTCCCGCCCGGATCGCCTGACACGCGGTGACGATCGCGGAGAGCCCCGACGCGCACAGCCTGTTGACCGTGAGACCGGCCACGCCATGCGGAAAGCCGGCCAGGAGAGCAGCCATCCGGGCGACGTTGCGATTGTCCTCCCCCGCCTGGTTTGCGCAGCCGAGCACGACGTCCTCGATCTGCGCGGGCTCGACCCCCGCACGCTCGACCGCCGCCCGCACGACGTGAGCGGCGAGATCGTCGGGGCGGATCCCGGAGAGCGCGCCGCCGTACCGGCCGACCGGCGTTCGCACCGCGGAGAGGATCACGGCCTCTGGCACAGGATCACCCTACAAGCCACGTTCCAGCGAACCCTGCCATCGCGCGGGAACGTCTCCGACTGAGACCGACTCCGCCCCCACGAACCGTGCGAGATCGGCGATCACTCGGCCCACCGGGCGAGCAGCAGCCGGCGCTCCTGGCTCCAGCCTGAGCGATCTCACCTCGAGCCGCTTGGCTCGCCTGTCGAAGATCAGATCGGCGCGGCCGATCAGCCGGTCGCCGTGGAGGATCGGCATCACCCAGAAGCCCTGCCGCTTCGCCTTCGGGACGTAGATCTGGAGCCGGTAGCGAAAGTCGAAGAGCTCCTCCGTCCGCGCCCGATCGCAGATCAGGTTGTCGAACGGGGAGAGCAGCGTCGTTCGCGGCTCCCAGTCCCCGGCGGCGAGCCGCTCGGCGAGAGCGAGGTCGTCAGCATGGATATACCAGGGGCCGGTGAGGGGCCTCCGACCTTCGAACATGTCGACCCGTTCGATCCTTCCGCTCGCCTCGAGATCGGCGAGCACCCGGGGGAGGTTCGGGTACCGACTACGGGTGAAGTGCGTGGCGATGTGTCCGCGGCGGGCAACCCCGAGCGCGCGCAGCGAGCGCTCCGCGGATCGGCGGACGGCCTCCTCCTGACTCAACGCCTCGCGAGGAGTGTCCGCAGGAAGGACCCGATCGGGGAGATCGAAGACGCGTGCCCCGCCCGAACGCCCGGCGACCAGAACCTCGCCGCGAACGTGGAGCATCGCGAGCATCCGGCTCACGTTCCGACCCCCTGTCCAGCCGTAGTCCCACGATTCCTCGGACACGTCATCGAATTCGCGGGAGAGGAGCGGCCCGCGCGTCTCGAGCTCGTCCAGGACATGACGGCGGAGGCTCCCGTTCGCCCCGAGCCATTCACGCTCGCGACTCGACCAGACGGAGTTGTCAATCGCGTAGGTGCGCATGCAGTACTCGTGGATCGGGTAGTCCTCGGTGAGAACGAGGGAAGCGGCATGAGCGAAGTACTCGAAGAGCCGGCGCTCCGTCCAGACGAACCGATCGAACGCTGCGAGGTCGTACTGCCCTAAGAACTGGTTTCAAAATGAGCTTTGGAGCTTTCGGTAGCAGATCAGGCAGCAGCCGAGCGCGAGGAATGCCCGGTGCATGTCCGCTCGCCGCTCGTAGCGGACGAGCAGTCGGCGCATCCCGTGCAGCCAGGCGAATG
>JBBQXH010000243.1:0-4672 GCA_038209835.1 Gaiellales bacterium
TGCCACGGTCACTGCCGGACGCTACAGAACTCCGGACGACCATGGCAATCGGGATGCGAGAAGTTCACCGGTTCGTTGCGAGATCGAGATGATCATGCGGTTCGCCCGGCCTATCGACTGGCCGCCCAGGCGCCGGCGCGGAGCCCGGATTCGATAGCGCCGTCGATGAAGCCGGCCCAGCCGTTCGCCAGGTCGGATCCGGCGAGCAGCACGGCACCTTCCGGGCGCTGCATCTCGGCGTGATAGCGGGAGTACCAGCCCGGACGGTGGATCGCCCAGGTGCCGAGTGAGAACTCGTCGGCGAACCAGTCGTGCGCGGTCGCCGCGGTCGCCTCGTAGCCCGGGATGATCTCGTCGAGCGCACGCTGCACGGCGGGGAGGTCGTTCGCGTCGAGCATCGTCGCGTCGAGACCGAAGCCGATCATGATCTGGCTTCCGTCGTCGAGGAGCCATTCAGTGTCGAGGTAGCCGAACGGATGGCCGGGCCGGATCGAGTTGACGAGGCGCCCGGGCCCCCGCGCCCGGATGAAGATCTTGATGCCCCGGGAGGCCTGTCCGAGCGCGATGCTTTCCCGCTTCCCCACCGAGAGCTGCGGCTCGAACGCGATCCGACCGATCGTGTTCAGCGGAACGGCGACGACGGCGCACTTGCACCCGAGCGTCTCGCCCGAGCGCGTATGGATCTCGACGCGGTCGTCCGCCCGGGTGATCACGT
Organism: Gaiellales bacterium; assembly: GCA_038209835.1. Taxonomy (GTDB): domain Bacteria; phylum Actinomycetota; class Thermoleophilia; order Gaiellales; family Gaiellaceae; genus JBBQXH01. Next base: position 716 of record JBBQXH010000243.1, read on the forward strand.
CGACCGGGGTCGAGAGGCGCGTCTCGTGCAGGTCGGGCCGGTGAATCGCCTCGAGGAGCGACCGGGTACCCCGACGGAGCGTGACGCGTCCACCCGTGTACTGCGTGAGGGCGAGGCTCCCACCGGAGAGCTGATGCCAGCGCGCGATGCTGACCGCTCCGGCGTCCTCGAGTGGCCCGTGCGCCACCGATTCGAGCTCGGCGGTGAGAACGTCGCGCTCCTCCGCGTCGAGGTCGAGCTGGTCGATCCGCTCGGCAACTGAGAGCGCGTCGATCTTCGCCAGTTCGTCGCGCCTCAGGAGGGGATCGTAGGGTTGGGGGAGGTAGTGCTCCGAGCCTGCCACGAACCTGTCCCACCCGCGCTTTGCGATGGCGTCGCGCTCGCCGATCGTCCCCGTGCGCCGCTCCTCGCCGACGAACCAGCCCGTCTCCTCCGCGTCCTCGCTGAGGTCGACCGCGAGGCCTGCGCGCGTGATCTCGGACCACGTGTGGGGCTGATGCCAGTGCACCCAGCCACCGCCATACTCGATCTCGCGGCCATCCCACGACGCGGTCCACGTTCGGCCGCCGAGCCGATCGCGAGCCTCCAGCAGGAGCACGCTCCTGCCCGCGCCGGACGCCTCCCGCGCGGCCGTCACACCCGCGAACCCTCCGCCGACGACGATCACGTCATGCATGGCGCATGTCTACACGATCGCGCCGGCGGAGTGCCCGCAGGTCGGAGTGCCTACCCTCCGTGCGTCACCGAAACGAGCTCGAGATGCTCCTGCCCGCCCTTGACCGCCTCTTCCAGGACGGTGCCGATTCCGCGGATGTAGACCTTGTGGTCGACGACACCCGGCTCGAGCGGCGTCCACTCCTTCGTCAGGAGCGCATCGCTAGAGGAGATGTAGGGCACCTCGACCGTGGTGTGGAGGGCGAGGACGCGGAAGTGATCCTCGGCGTGGCCCTTGTAGTACTCCTGGCGGTATGTCTGGCCGACCTTCGGATGCGCCGTCATGTAGATGCCCGGCACGGCCCCGTTGACCCCGGCCTGCCACGAGCCCTCTCTGCTCGTGACGTGGCCCTGGCGGTCGAACTCCGCAGTGGTCTCGCCGAAGTACCAGACGTTGCCCTTCTTGTCCTGCGTGTACCAGTCGGTCGTGCGCTCATGCAGCTTCCCCTCCGAGTAGAGGCGGTCCTTGACGACCACGCAGGGAGCGCCGCCGATCTTCTTGGTCGCGTGCGTGACCTGCAACACGTCGCGCACGGTCTTCCCGTCCCTGACGCCCTTGTAGACGAGAGTCGTGCCCGGCTTCAGCGGGAACCACGGGTTGGTCACGCGTGCGCTGAAGTTCGCCGGGTTCCAGCGAGCCTGGCCATCCGTTCCGGCAAGTGCCGGGGAGCTCCCCGCGATGGCGAGTGCCGCCAGGGCGGATAGTCCAACTACGAGCCTTCGTAATCTCATTGTCTCCTCCGATCTCGGGTTTCGACCCACGCTACGGAGGCGAGATGAACGGACGATGACGGTGCCCGGTCGGGCTTTCATCCGGTGTTCATCAAGTGCTGCAACGATGCCCACATGCGGATCCTGATCGTCGAGGACGAGTTGCGCATGGCGGGCCTCATCCGCCGCGGCCTCGTCAAGGAGGGCCTCGCCGCGGATGTCACCGGAACCGGCGAGGACGCGCTCTGGATGGCGCAGGCGGTCGACTACGACGTCATCGTCCTCGACGTCATGCTGCCCGGGATCAGCGGCTTCGAGACGTGTCGCAAGCTCCGCAACAGCGGTGTGTGGGCGCCGGTCCTGATGCTCACTGCGCGCGATTCCGTCGAGGACAGGGTCGCGGGCCTCGACACGGGCGCCGACGACTATCTCGTCAAGCCCTTTGCGTTCGCCGAGCTCCTCGCACGACTGCGTGCGCTCGCCCGCCGCGGCGAGCTCGAGCGTCCGGCAGTCCTCGAGGTCGGCGATCTGCGGCTCGACCCGGCCACCCGCGAGGTCGCTCGGGGCGAGCAGGAGATCCGGCTCTCGGCCAAGGAGTTCGCCCTTCTCGAGACGTTCATGCGACGCCCGGGCGAGGTTCTCTCGCGGCTGCATCTCCTCGAGCAAGCCTGGGACTTCGCCTATGACAACCGCTCGAACGTCGTAGACGTCTATGTCCGGCACCTGCGCCTGAAGATCGACGAGCCGTTCGGCCGGTCGTCGCTCGAGACGGTGCGGGGCGCGGGCTACCGCCTGCGCACCGACGGAGGCGTGTGAGACGCCCCGTGTCAGCCCCAAACCTTCGCGCGTTCCTCGGGTGCCTGTAGCGGCGCCAGGCCCCGGCGGAGCCGGGCTCCGCCCCGCGGGAGCCGACGCCGGCGAGGGACGCGCGTGAGACGGGTTCCGATCCGCCTGCGGGTCGCGGGTGCGTTCGCTCTCGCCATGGCGATCGTGCTCACGGGCACCGCCTGGTTTCTCTACGCACGCCTCGGGTCCCACCTCGCTGCCGCGCTCGATCGCGAGCTTCGCCTGCGCGCCCAGGATCTCGGTGCGCTCGTGCAGCAGCAGCGCGGCTCGCTCTCCGCGGATAAAGGAGGCCGGTTCATCGAGTCCGGTGAGAGCTACGCCCAGCTCCTCGACCAACAGGGCCGCGTGCTCGACGGAACCCGGCCGCTCGGCACGGACTCGCTGCTCAACGCTGAGGAGCTTCGCGCCGCGCGCCGGGACACGATCTTTGCGAACCGCAGCTCGGTTCCGGGCCTCGACGAGCCGTCGCGGTTCCTTGCCACGCCGGTCTCGAGCCAGGGGCGACGGCTGGTGTTGATCGTCGGCGCGACGCGCGAGGATCGCCGCGAGACGCTGGTGAGCCTGCGCAACGAGCTTCTGATCGCGGGTCCGGCGGCCCTTCTCCTCGCCTCGCTCGCCGGCTACTTCCTGGCCGGCTTTGCGCTGCGACCGGTCGAGTCGATGCGGGCTCGTGCGGCTGCCATCTCGGCCGACACGCCGGGCGAGCGCCTACCGGTTCCGCCGACGCGGGACGAGATCGAGCGGCTTGCGGAGACGCTGAACGACATGCTCGCGCGGCTCGAGGACGCCCTTCAGCGCGAGCGCGACTTCGTCGCCGACGCGGGGCACGAGCTGCGAACCCCGCTCGCGCTTCTGCGGACGGAGTTGGAGCTGGCGCTCCATCAGGCCGAGACGCCCGAGGAGCTTCGGGAGGCGGTGCGCTCTTCGTCTGAGGAGGCGGACAGGCTTTCCCAGCTTGCGGAGGACCTCCTGCTCATCGCCCGATCCGATCGGGGCGGCCTTCCTCTGCAGCTCGAGGCCGTCGAGGTCGACACGCTCTTCGAGTCGATCCTGAGCCGTTTCGAATGGAGAGCGGAGGACGCGGGACGGTCGATTCGCTCTGACGCCGCTCAGGGGATGCTCGTCCGAGGCGATCGCCTACGACTCGAGCAGGCGCTCGGGAATCTCGTCGACAACGCTCTGCGCTACGGCGAGGGCGAGATTCGTCTGTCCGTCGAGAGCAACGGGAGCGTCGTCGAGTTCCATGTCACCGACTCCGGCCGGGGATTCCCAGCCGCGTTCCTGGACCGGGCATTCGAGCGCTTCTCCCGGTCCGACCCTGCGCGCCCCGGCGGTGGCGCCGGTCTGGGGCTCTCGATCGTCAAGTCGATCACCGAAGCCCACGGAGGGAACGCCTACGCTCGCAACCTGTCCGAGGGTGGCGCCGACGTCTGGCTCGCGATCGCCGTAGGGCCCCCGGAAGGATCCGAGCCGGCGGTGCGCACGATCGTGTAGGTCTTGCGAACCGTCTCGCGGATCTCCCAGGTGCCCTTCCAGCCGTCCGGGAAGAAGCGGACGACTCCGGGGCTATCTCGTAGCTCGTTCCGTCCTCGTCGGTGATCGGCGCATCGCCGGAGAAGAACGTCATCAGCTCGCAGATGCCGTCGCGCTGCGACGGGAAGGAACCGGGCGTGCACTCCCAGATGC
>JBBQXH010000244.1:0-4662 GCA_038209835.1 Gaiellales bacterium
CGCCAACGCGTATCGTCGCGCCGGCGCCGACTCGTTGTTCGTGCCCGCGGTCGTGGATGCGGAGACGATCGGCAGCCTGGCGAAGGCAATCGAAGGCCCGCTGAACGTCCTCGCCGCTCCCGGCACGCCGCCTGTCCAGGAGCTCCAGCGGCTCGGGGTGGCGCGGGTCAGCGTCGGCTCCGGCGTTCACCGGGCGACGATGGCGCTCACCGCGCAGATCGCGGATCGTCTTCTCGACGATGGAACCTTCGAGTTTCTCGACGGCGCGCTGCCGTTCGCCGAGTCGCAGCGGCTGCTCGGCCGCCACTGAGCTCATAGCCACGAAAGGGTGAGGCGCCGCGCGGGATTCGGGGCCAAGCTGCGGCTCAGTTCTGCGCCCATCAGCAACCAGAAAGGTTCGAGCAATGGATCCCATCAATGTGGACGCCGTCAAGACCGTCGAGCTCGCGTCGAGCACCTCGGACGATGCCGAGTGGGTCGGCGGGTACTTCGCCTACGGCGGTGCCGGAGCCGACAAGTCCGCGACGGTCTACTTTGCGATTCCGCCCGGCAAGCGGCTCGGGCGGCACACCGACCCACCGAGGAGACGAAGGTGATTCTCGGCGGGAGCGGCGATCTTCTCCTCGACGCCGGGGCCAAACCGATCAAGGCCGGTGACGTCTTCGTTCTGACCGAGGGAACCGCGCATGATCTCGAGAACACGGGGTCGGACGATCTCCGCGTGGTCGCGTTCTTCTCGGCTCCGTCAGTCGAGCAGCACTGGTCGACCGAGGTCTGGGAGCCCGGCGACCTCTCGCTCACGGGAACGCCCAACCGGTGATCGACTGCGTCCTGGGCTAGTGCACCGTTCCCGAAGTGCGGCGCGCCCTGGCGGCTGCAAAGCGGCGCCGTTCTGCGTCCTCGGTCGCGCCCATATGACAGGCATATGGGCACTCCCTGCGTCCTTGCCCGGCTTGCTTTTCGCTCGCCAGGATCATCACCGAACTTCCGGAACGGAGCACTAGTCGCCCTGGAGCTCGATCACAGCGTCCACGTCCTGACCCGAAACTGGCGTGATGCTGATGATCGGAACGTTCTTTCCGCCTGCAGGGAACACTCCCCCGACGCGAAGGGGGTTCTTCTTGCTGATTCCGGGATTGACGGTCTTCGCGCTTCGAACGACGCGGTAATGGGTCGGCTCGAGTGCGACATCGTCGCTGACGAGCTGCCAGAGGCGCCGGATCGATTCGCTTTCCTCGGAGAGCTCTCCGAGGACGCGCAGCAGGACACGCTTCTGGCCGCCGGGCTGAATGGAGACGCGACTCGGCCCGTCTTCGATCGCGCCCGGAGGGCCAGAGCCCTGGAGCGCGCGCCTGATCCTGAGGCCGACCGTGTCGGCATTCCCGGACGGGTCGTTCAGGGAGCGGAGCGCCGTCCGGATCCCGTCCGCCTCCGCCGTGGACACGGTGGACTCGGAGGATCCGAGGTCGAAGGTGACGCTTCCCATCTGCATACCCTACCGGGGTCAGGACGGGAAAGCGACCAGGTCTCGTATGCTGAACGCACACCCGCTCGCAGGAGTTGGGATCGGTAACCGAGTAGGAGGGCATGATGGGCCGCTTGCATCTGTCAGCTCCCGGTGGTCGCCGGCTCGCGCTGACCCTCGGTGCGCTCGCCGCAGCGGGCTGCCTCGTTGGAGCTGCGCAGGCCGAGCCACCGTTCACGACCGCGCCGAAGTTCTCGCCCTCCGGCGGTACGGGGCAGGCCGAGGTCTATGGCCTCGCAACAGGTTGCCACGCAACCTACGACAGGCTCGTGCTGCGCGTCCGGTTCGCGAAGCCTGGGTACGGCGTACGCCTCGTAAGTCAGATCAGGCAGGATCCGTCGGGCAAGCTCCTGAGGCTCGCCGGGCACGCGCGCCTGCTCGTCGTCCTGCGGTCTGCCAGGGCGCACACGACCGGTGGTACCTCTCTCATCCCGGCAGTCGTGAATCCGCGGTGCTCGAACCTGCGCCAGGTGAAAAGGGCGGGCGACTTCGAGGGCGTGGTCTCACTCGGCCTGGGGTTGAGGCATACGGCCGGTTTCCGTGTCTTCCGACTCACGAGCCCGAGCCGGGTCGTGGTCGACATCGCGCACTGAACTACCCGCGCGCGGCCAGTGCAGCGCCGATGGCGCCTCCGTCTGCTCCGAGGCCGCACTGGAGGATGGGGATCTCGCGCGCGCCCTGCCACCAGATGTGTGCCCGCACGGCGGGCACGAGCGCGTCCCAGTAGGCGCCAGGGGTTGCGCCGAGGCCTCCTCCCACGATGATCGCCTCAGGATCGAGGACGTCCACGAGGAGCGCGATCCTCGAGCCGAGCGCCGTCGCGGCTTCGTGGATCACTCTGGATGCGGCCGGGATGCGTCTGCCGGCCGCATCGACGACGTCCTTCGCATCACCGGCTCGGCCGCCGAGCTCCCGGTAGCGGGAGACGATCCCGGGCCCCGACGCGATCTCCTCGAGGACAAACGAGAACTCGCCATCGCAATGCGGACATCGCCCGCTAGTCGTTCCGCTCGCGAGCACGAGTGCGCCACCATGGGCTCCCGCATGCGGCTGTCCCCCGACGACGAGCGTTGAGCTGACCCCGGTCCCGACGTTGACGTAGGCGAAGCTGTGCATGCCGTGGCCGCTCCCGAGCTCTGCCTCCGCACGCGCCGCCGCACGCACATCCGACTCGAGAACGGCGGGCGCGATCCGGGAGAAGCGCTCCGCGACCGGAAGGCCCCTCCACGGAATCACGCCGTCGCTGACGATCTCGTCCTCAGGCGAGACGATCTCGGGGATGCCGACTCCGATCGCGCTCACCGAGAAGCCGTCGCGCGCGGCAGACGTCGCCAGGTCTTCGGCGAGTCGTACTGCGCGACCGAGGATGTCCTCGCCGCCGCGTCCGAGGTCGGTTGGGATCGTCTCGCGCTCCGCCACGACCTCGCCTTCTGCGCCGAGCGCGAGACCGGCGATCTTGGTCCCTCCGACGTCGAGGCCGATGGTGCAGGTCTGCTGCTCCATGAGAGGCGGATTATCAGGCCTCTAGGATGAGCGGCGTGAGACCTATCGGCAAGTTGCTCGAAGCGGACGTCGTCCTCGGCGATGGCGGCTACCTGATCGAGCTCGAGCGCAGGGGCTACGTCGACAGCGGCTCGGGCCGCGAGACGGTCGGTACAGGTCGCGGCAGCGGACAGTTCACGCCCGAGGTCGCGATCGAGTATCCCGACGCGCTACGGGAGCTGCATCGCGAGTTCCTCGCGGCGGGATCGCAGGTGCTGCAGGCCCTGACGTTCTTCGGCACGCGCGAAAAGCTCACGCGCGCGGGCTACGGCACCGAGGCCGAGGAGATCAACGCTGCTGCCGTGCAGATTGCGAAGGACGTGGCCGGCGATGAGGCCCTCGTCGCCGGGTCGGTCTCCCGCACACAGCTGATCGAGCGGGGTGGCGAGCTGGGGACTGCCAGGGATCACATCGCCGAGCAGATCCGGTTCTTGCAGGACGCCGGGGTGGACTTCCTCATCCTCGAGACGTTCTTCCACCTCGCCGAGATGGAGGTAGCTCTCGAATGCGCAGCCGAGAGCGGGCTCCCGGCCGTCGCCACGATGAGCTTCCGACCGCTGGTGACCGCGTGCACGGACGGCTACAGCCCGGCGGAGTGCGGTCGCGCGATGGTCGCCGGTGGCGCGGTCGCTGTCGGTGCGAACTGCGAGCAGGACCCGCAGCGGATGCTCACGTTGCTCCGGGAGATGCGCGAGGTCGTCGACGTCCCGCTGGCAGCGCAGCCGGCCGCGTTTCGAACGACCGACGAGTGCCACAGCTTCACGCGGATGACCGCGTTTCCCGACGAGCTGGAGACGATCCAGACCTCGCGCCGCGAGTTCACCGACTTCGGGAAGGCCGCCAGGGGCGAGGGGATCGGGTTTGTCGGCGGCTGCTGCGGCGCCAACGCCGCCTACATTCGGGCGCTCGCCGCGGGGCTCCGCTAGCTTCTCAGCGCCGCGAGGAGCCGAGTGCACGCATCGACCGTCTGCGTGTGGGGAACCGGGATCCCGAGCTTGTCGGCGATCTCGATCACCGCGCCCGTCATGCAATCGAGCTCGAGCGGCTTGCCGGCCTCGAAGTCCTGGAGCATAGAAGTCTTGTGTTCGCCGACAGCCATCCCGGCCTCGAGCCGGCGGTCGATCGAGACGGGAAGCGTGATTCCGAGTGCCTCGCCGATCGCGGCGCCCTCCTCGAGGATCGCACGCAGGACGAAAGGCATCTCGGGCACGAGCCGAAGCTCTCCGAGCGTCGCGCCGGTGAGCGTCGTCACCGGGTTGAACGCGATGTTCCCGACCAGCTTGAGCCAGAGCTGTGCCCGGATGTCCTCGTCGACGGGGCACTTGAGGCCGCCCGCGACGAACGCTTCCGAGATTCGCTTGCAGCGCTCGCTCATCGAGCCGTCGGGCTCGCCGATCACGAAGCGCGTTCCCTCGAGGTGCCGAATCACCCCCGGCTCGGCGATCTCGGTCGCGGGGTAGGGCACGCAGCCGATCACGGCCTCGGTCGGGATGGCGGCGGTAATGACGCCGCCGGGGTCGACCGCTTCGATCACGGTTCCCGCGAGCGGGCCGTCGAACGACTGGAAGAACCACCACGGGAGACCGTTCTGCGCC
>JBBQXH010000245.1:0-4658 GCA_038209835.1 Gaiellales bacterium
GTTCTGGAGCAGGCCGACGGCGGGTACCGGGTGACGCGAGAGATCGACGTGCTGGATGTCCCCGACACGTTGCACGCGCTGATCGCAGCGCGCCTCGACGGGCTCGAGCCGATCCAGCATCGACTGCTCGAGGACGCGTCCATTCTCGGCAAGACGTTTACGGCGGCTGGGCTGGCTGACGTAGCGGCGCTCCCCGAGTCCGACGTCGAGGCCCATCTGAAGAGGCTCGTCCGCAAGGAGATCCTCAACGTCGAGCTGGATCCTCGGTCCCCCGAGCGCGGCCAGTACGGCTTCCTCCATGCGCTTGTCCAGAAGGTCACCTACGACACGCTGTCGAGGAAGGAGCGGAAGGCCCGCCACCTGGCCGTTGCCGACTACCTCGAGCGGGAATGGGGGCCCGAGGACGCGGAGATCGTCGAGGTGGTGGCCTCGCATTACCTCGAGGCGTTCCGAGCGGCGCCCGACGCCGAGGACGCCGCGGCGATCAAGGCGAAGGCCTGCAACCGGCTGACCCGCGCGGCCGAGCGAGCGGCCTCGCTCGCGGCAAACGAGGACGCGTACTCCCGCTACCTCGAGGCTGCAGACCTAGCCGACGAAGCGTCCAGCCGAGCGCTGCTGCTCGAAAACGCCGGACAGGCCGCCCGGGCAAGCGGCCGGTTCGGTGCGGCAGCCGAAGCGTTCGAACAAGCCGTCGGCCTGTTCGACACCGCCGGCGAGACCCACCCGGCCGCGCGGGCGACGGCCCGGCTCGGCGGGATTCTTTACGAGCAGGGCCGGATCGACGAAGGGATCCAGCGGATGGAGCAGGCCTTCGGCGTTCTCGCAACCGACGAGCCCGACGGCGACCTCGCGGCCCTTGCCCACGAGCTCGCTCGTCTCTATCTGTTCGCGGGCAACGCGAAGCTCCACTACGAACGCGTCGAGCTCGCCCTCGACATCGCGGAGGCTCTCGAGCTTCCCGAGATCATCTCCGATGCCCTCAACACGAAGTCCGTCCTCTACCAGCAGCGTCCGCACGAGAGTGGGGCGCTCATGCGCGAAGCGCTGCGTGTGGCGCTCGACCACGATCTGATGAACCCGGCGCTCCGCGCCTACAACAACCTCGCCTATCTCCTGGGCTTGCACGACCAGTTCGAGGACGCGCGAGCCGCGTGCGCCGACGGCATCGCCCTCGCCAGGCGGCGCGGCTATCGAAATTGGGAGTGGATCCTCCGGACGAACCTCGCCGAAGCGCTGTACCAGGCGGGTGAGTGGGACCGTGCTCTCGAGATAGCCGATGATCTTCCCGAAGAAGCACGGTCGATCGGCTTCGGCACATTTCCCGGCGAGGTCGTCTTCTGGATCTCGCTGTTCCGTGGTCAGCTCGAAACCGCACGGGAGATGGCAGCGTTCACGGCCACCGGCGAGGACTCGAACGACCTCCAGGTACGGGGCGTTGCCCTGCTCGTCCAAGCCAGGCTGAACGCAGCCGAAGGCCGCCGCGACGACGCCGCCCGCCTCGCACGGGCTGCGCTCGAACCGCTCGTGACGTACGGCTCTCCCTACCTCAACGAGGGCGTGGGTGCCCTCGTCGACACCGCGCTTGCGGCCGGTGACACGAGCCTCGTCGAAGAAGGACTCTCGCGCACCGAGGGTCTCATGCCCTCGAAGCCGTCGCTGAGAGGACACCGGGCCCGCGGGACGGCTCTCCTCGCGGCGCAAGCGGGCGGGTCCGATCGCGTGGGGCCGGCGTTCAAGGCCGCGGAGGCCTCGTTCGACGCCGTGCACACGCCCTTCTGGCTCGCGGTCACCCGCCTCGATCACGCATGCTGGCTCGTCGACACCGGACGACTCGATGAGGCAGCCCCGTTGCTCGCCCTGGCCCGCGAGGGCTTCGAGCGGCTCCGGGCTTGCCCCTACCTCGACCGGGTCGCCGAGCTCGAAGGCCGGCTCCAGCCCGCGACGGCGTGAGCTCGCCGCAGCTCGCCCCCTCGCTCGCGAGCGTCCGGTACTCCCGGATCCGTGAGCTGGCAGAGCTCGCGATGTCGATGGACGGCGACGTCCTGCGGCTCTACTTCGGCGAGTCGAACCTTCCCACCCCGCAGTTCGTCAAGGACGCGGCGGCGCAGGCTTTGGCCGACGGTCACACGTACTACTCCGAGAACGCGGGGCTGCCGTCCCTGCGTTCGGCGCTCGCCGGCCAGTACCGCGGGCTGCACGGAGTCGAGCTCCATCCCAGCTCGGAGATCGTCGTCACGGCCTCGGGCGTCCAGGCGCTCTTCATGGCGATCCGCTGCACGATCGACCCGGGGGACGAGGCGCTCGTCCTCACGCCCGCTTGGCCGAACGGCTCGGCGATGGTTGCGATGGCAGGAGGGGTCGCGCGAGAGCTGCCCCAACCGTTCGACGGCGAGCGCTACGGCGTCGACCTGGACGCGCTCGAAGACGCCGTCTCGCCGCGCACGCGCCTGCTCGTCTACACGTCGCCCTCGAATCCGCTCGGCTGGGTCGCGACTCCGGGTGAGCAGGACGCGCTGCTCGACTTCTGCCGCCGGCACGATCTCTGGCTCCTCGCAGACGAGGTGTACGAGCGGCTCTGGTACGGAGGAGAGCGGCCCGGGGACGCGACCCCGTCGATCCTCTGCAAGGCGACGCGCGCCGACGCCGTCCTCGTCGTGGGCTCGTTCTCGAAGAACTACTGCATGACCGGGTGGCGGGTCGGCTGGCTGGTCGCGCGCAGCGACCTCGGTGAGAAGGCCGCGCAGCTGAACGAGTACGTCGTCTCGCACGCCGCGACATTCGCCCAGAAGGCCGCCGAGACCGCGCTCGCCGACGGCGAGCCGTGGGTTCACGAGCTCGTCACACTGCTTCGGGCGAACCGTGATCTCTGCCTCGAGGGGCTGCGCTCGATGCCAGGGGTGACGGTGCCGGAGCCTGACGGGGCCTTCTACCTCTTCCCGCAAATCGACGGGCTCGAGGATTCGCTCGACTTCTGCAAGCGACTGCTCATCGAGCGCCGCGTCGGCCTCGCTCCGGGATCAGCGTTCGGAGCGGGCGGCGAGGGCTCGATCAGGCTCTGCTACGCGTCGGATCGATCTGTGCTCGAGCCAGCGCTCGATCGGCTCGACGCGTTTCTCCGCTCGGGCTAACCCTCGACGCGATCGATGCGTGCGCCGAGCGCTCGCAGCCGCTCGTCGATTCGCTCGTAGCCGCGGTCGATCTGCCCGATGTTGCCGATCGTCGAGCGCCCCTCAGCGGCGAGGCTCGCGATCAGCATCGCCATTCCAGCGCGAATGTCCGGGCTTTCCATCCGCTCGCCGTAGAGCTGTGCGGGCCCGCTGACAACCGCCCGGTGCGGATCGCAGAGGATGATCCGCGCACCCATCCCGACGAGCTTGTCGACGAAGAAGAGGCGGTTCTCGAACATCTTCTCGAAGATGAGGATGGTCCCCCGCGCCTGGGTCGCAACGGCGAGTGCGATCGACGTGAGATCGGCCGGGAACGCCGGCCAGGGGCCGTCCTCGATCTTCGGGATCTGGGACCCGAGATCGTCGCGCACGACCAGCTCCTGCCCTCCGTGCATCCGGATCGTCGACCCCTCGACGGCGTACTCGACGCCGAGCCGCTCGAAGCCGGGCCAGATCGCGGTCAGATGTTGGGGCTCGACGTCCTCGATCACGATCTCCCCCTCCGTCACCGCGCCGAGGCCGATGAAGCTCGCGACCTCGATGTGATCAGGGCAGATGCGATGGGAGCAGCCGCCGAGCCGCTCGACGCCCTGGATGCGGATGACGTTGGTTCCGATCCCCTCGATCTCTGCACCGAGCGCCACGAGGAAGCGGCAGAGGTCCTGGACGTGCGGCTCGCTCGCGGCATTCGCGATAGCGGTCTCGCCCTTCGCCAGCACGGCGGCCATCACCGCGTTCTCCGTCCCGGTGACCGATGCCTCGTCGAGGAAGATCGGGCAGCCGGTGAGGTGCGCGGCCTCCATCGTGTAGCCCCGATCGACGGTGACGTTGGCGCCGAGCTTCTCGAACGCGTGAACGTGGGTGTCGAGCCGGCGACGGCCGATGACGTCTCCGCCAGGCGGTGGGACGACCGCGCGGCCGCAGCGGGCGAGGAGCGGGCCGGCAAGCAGGATCGAGGCGCGGATCCGCCTGCACAGCTCCTCGTCGAGCTCGTGCCCTGGCATCTCCGACGCATGGATGCGGATCTCGCCGGGGCCGAGGCGCTCGACGTCCGCTCCCAGACGCTCGACGAGCTCGAGCATCGTGTCGACGTCGAGAATGCCCGGGACGTTCGTCAGCGTCACAGGCTCGTCCGTCAGGAGGCAGGCTGCCACGATGGGGAGAGCCGCGTTCTTGTTCCCGGCCGCCCGGACACGTCCCGAGAGGGGATGCGCGCCGTCGATGACGAACGACTCCATGAGGTTCTGCGAGAGAAGGGTGCTGGACAAGGACGGTTGGTCGGCGGCGAGGCTCCGCGGAACCCGGCTATCCTAGCCAACCCAGTGGAGGTCACCCGCGACAGGGCGTGGCAGACGCTCACGACGTACACGAAGAGCGAGTCGCTCCTGCGGCACGCCCTCGCCGTCGAGGCGTCGGTGCGGGCCTACGCCCGGACGTTCGGCGAGGACGAGGAGCTCTGGGGCTGCACTGCGCTGCTCCACGACTTCGACT
>JBBQXH010000246.1:0-4652 GCA_038209835.1 Gaiellales bacterium
ACCTCGGGACCGCCGGGCACCCGACCAACGCACAGGTGGACACCCTGTGGTGGTTCGACGGCACCAAGACCTGGTACCCGACGGGGCTGCGTTCCGAGGCCGTCGCTGCGCCCGTCACGGCCGTCCTCTGTGACCCGGCCAACCCCGATCAGGTCTACGTTGGGACGACCATCGGCGTATGGCGCGGAATACGCACCCAGGCTGGGAACCAACCTCCAGACTGGGTCTGGCAAGCGCTCGTAAACGGCCTGCCGGAGGCGGCCGTCGAGGATCTCTCGCTCTTCGACTCGGGCGGTGTTCGTCTGCTCAGGGCGGCGATCGCCTCTCGAGGCATCTGGGAGATGGAGCTCGATGCCGCAGCGCCCGACCTCACCTATCTCCGAGCACACAACGACGACCTTCGCCGGCGGCCGAGTGCGCTCGAGACAGGGCGCGACGAAAGCTCACCCCGATCGTGGCACGGAAGCCCCGACGTCCGCCCGCGCCCGGCACCCGCAGCCGTCCCCAAGCCCACGACGCTGCCGTGGACTCGAACGCCTCCGCCCGCAATCCCGCAGGAGACCCTCCGGCGGTTCCAGGCCGCGCTCCGATCGCAGAAGTCGGATCCCCGCTGCCGGCCGACCGGCCTCTGGGATCTCTACTTCGAGGAGGTGCTGCGAGATCACGGAGCGCCGCAGAACGCCGGCAAGATCGTCTCGATCGACGGGGCGTTCTGGGACTCGGTGATGGTCGCGCCACACGTGACCGCGGAGCCCTGGGGTAGCGGCCAGCCGCTCGAGGCCGACCTCTACGAGCTCGCGCCTCCGCTCGTCGAGGGCGACCCCGACAAGACGTCGTGCACCCTGCCGCCGGCCCAGCTGAAAGTCGATGTGGTCGTTCAGCACCGCGGTGCGACCTCCATCGACGGTGACGACGTCCGGGTGACGCTCCTGCACTGGATCGACCCGAAGTCGAAGAAGAAGGCGAAGTTCGACGACGCGACGACCTGGTTCTCGGACCCCGTGCCCTGGACGGGAGCGGTCAACGACGTCCTGAACTCTCCCGGCGGCACAACGAGCAAGAGCGTCGGCCCGGGTTGGGCGTTCACGAAGGCAGCACCGGACCGCCGCCTGACACTCGCGGGCCAGACCCTCGACAGCACGCACTCGGGCGTCGCGACCTTCGACATCGATCTGAGAGGCGCGAAGCCCGATCTCGTCGTCTTGCTCGTTGCCGTCATCCGGGTCGGCAGCGCCATAGCCCTGGCGCCGGCCGAGCTGCATGATCTCGCACGCGACAACCCGACCGTCGCCGTCCGGTCGATGCGGATCTCCGCCTGACCCGAAGGGAGCGACAATGGCCCGCAAGCTCGTGAAGGTGTGCTTCATCCACCCCGGGGGGCGCGACAGTGCTGCGCCCGCCGAGCACGAGGCCGAGGCGCTGGCAGCGAGGGAGCGCCCGGACAACGTGCGAGTGGTTCCGCTCGGCGGCCCGCGCCGCCTGCGAGCCGCCGTGGAGAAGCTGCGCCTGTGGGAGAACGGCAAGCGCCTGCGCGTGCGCTTTCTCGACGGCGACCCCGTCGTCCAGCAGAAGATCGCCGCCATCGCGCACGAGTGGGAGCAGTACACGAACCTCGAGCTCGACTTCGTGAGCGACGGCGCCGCGGAGATCCGGATCAGCTTTCGAGAGGTCGGCTTCTCGTGGTCGACCGTCGGGACCGACTCGCTCACGCGTGCACGCACGCAGCCGTCGATGAACTACGGGTGGCTCAAGCCGACGACCGGCGACCGCGAGTACCGGCGCGTCGTCCTCCACGAGTTCGGCCACGCGCTCGGCATGATCCACGAGCACCAGAACCCGGCCGCGGCGGGGCGGATCCCGTGGGACAAGCCGAAGGTGTACGCGTACTACGCCCGGCAGGACTGGAGCCACCAGGACGTCGACGAGAACATCTTCGAGGTCTACGCCGAGGACGCGACGAACTTCACGGCGTTCGATCCCACGTCGATCATGGAGTACCCGGTTCCCGACGAGCTGACGATCGGCTCGTACGCGATCGGCTGGAACACCGAGCTCTCCGAGGCCGACAAGGAGTTCATGCGCCGCCAGTACCCAGCGGGGTCACCGGGCACAGTCGAGCTCACGGTAGGGGATCCACCGCGCGAGGCCGACCTCGCCGTCGGCGCGGAGGTCGACACGTACCACTTCGAGGTCGCGACCGCCGCCACGCAGATCATGAGCACGAGCGGAGCGACCGACGTGGTGATGACCCTTCACGGCCCGAACGATGCCGGCGCCGTCCTCGCCTGGGACGATGATCGTGGCCGAGGCACCAACGCCCGCATCGTGCGCAAGCTGGAAGCCGGCTCGTACTGGCTGAGCATCCGCCACAAGCTCCCGGGAGGCACGGGAACCTACGCGGTCGGGGTCAAGACGCGCCGCGCGTAGGGTGATGACAACCAACCGACGGGTTCTGTATCGTCCGCCCTCGTGCTCAACAAGAGCCTGATAGCGCTAGCCGCGCTCGTTGCCGCGGCGACCCTTGCCGCATGCGGCGGCTCGAACGATGCGACGACGGCAGCCGACACGGGCGCCAGCGCGAGCGGCGCGCCGTGCACGCAGGAGGCAATCGACGCCGGGCTGGCCACGAAGGCGACCACCGAGATCAAGGCGATCTCCTTCGCCTGTGAGGGAGGCTGGGCGTCGGGTGCAGATCTGGTCGGCCCGGACGGGTCCGAAGAGCAGGTCGAGGCCGCGTTCCTCCTGAAAGACGAAGGCGGTACGTGGGTTGAACCGGATCCTCTGCCCCGTGACGACGCGAGCATCCCGAAGAAGATCCTCGACTCGTCGAGTTGCAAGGTCAGCTGAGCATTCTCTGATCGTGCCGTGCGGGGCCGTTTGCCCGCGCGGAATGCCCGTTTGCTCGATACTCGCTCCCAGCGAGCATGCGGCAGCCAACGGCACGACGAAATGACTGGCACGGCGTTCGTGCGTTCGTGCGCACCGAGGTCTGGCCGAACATCGGCGAGTTCGCGCTGAACCTCGGGCGCTACGACCTCCTGACTACCGCCAGTGCGATCGCGTTCAGGGTTCTCTTCGCATTCGTCCCGCTGGCCGCAGCCGCCTTCGCGTTCCTCGGGCTCGCGCATCTCGGCGACCTGTGGCACGAGCACCTCGCCCCGGGACTCCAGGACCGGCTGACGGCGCCGCAGTTCGAGGTCGTCAACTCGGCGGTCGAGTCGATTCTCGGGCACGGTCGCGGTTTCTGGCTGACCTTCGGTCTCGTGATCGCCGTCTGGGAGGTCTCGGGTGCGGTCCGCGGATCGATGGGCGCGCTGAACCGGGTCTACGGCCGGGACGACACACGCTCGTTCTGGCGGCGAATGGCAATCTCGATCGGTCTCGGCCTCGTCGTCTCGCTGGCGTTCGCGGTCGCGATCGGCGCGCTCGGCTTCGGGAGCGACCTCGCCTCGCGAATCACGACCGACAGCTGGGGAACGGCGCTAGCCGTCGTCATCCGCATCGGGGTCGCCTTTCTGGCGGCATTCGTCGGTGTCGCGGTGCTGATCCGCTGGGGAACCTCGAAGCGCCACTCCGCCGGATGGCTCGGATTCGTGAGCGTCCTCGTCGTCATCCTTTGGGTCGGGGCGTCGTTCATCCTCACCTGGTACTTCAGGTCGATCGCCGACTACCGCTCCATCTTCGGCGCTGTGACGGCCTTCATCGTGCTGCTGATCTACCTCTACTGGATCTCGATTCTCCTCCTCGCGGGTGCGCTCGCGGATTCGATGCTCAGGCGCCGGCTCCACGTGCCGCTGGAAGAGCGCTAGCTTCTCGGGCGCCACCCGCTCTCCGCCTTGAAAGGCTCGTTCGACACGAGCTCGCCGTCGCGACACACGTTGTAGACGCCGGTCGCCACGGTGAGCGCGAGCACGAGCGCCTCTCCGGCATCTGCAACGTCGAGGCTGGAGCCGTAGCGGAGGTCGGGCCGATCTGAGCCCGTCCCGGAACCGTCCAGCAGGCCGAAACGCCGAATCACCCCGCGACGCCCCGCGGCCGCAAACCGGGCGGTTTCGCTCTCGGCAGCCAATGCAGACCGCAGGCTCACGAGAACGTCGCCGAGCGGCGTCTGTTCGGTTGCGGGTTGACCGGCCGGGTAGAGGAAGGCAACGCTCGGCTGGACGTAGACCTCCGTCTCGGCCTCGAGTGCCGCGTCGACGAGCAGCCGCGAGGCATCGCTGCGCAGCCGGTCGTTGTCGTGCCAGGCATCCTGGTCGCCCATCCGCTCGCGGGGCGGGATCCTCGTCGCCAGGTGGAGGATCCCGTCGACGCCGGCGACCGCACGCGTGGCCGCATCTGGGTCGAACAGGTCGAGCTCGGACTGATCCGGACACGCGACCTCATGCCCTCGCGCGAGGAGTTGCGGAACCACCGCGCGACCAAGAACGCCGCTCGCGCCGGTCACGAGCAGGCGCAACGGTTACCCGGGCGCACGCTCTGGGTGCCGAGGCAGCCCATCGTCGGGGATCGGCTCCCACGAAGCCGCGTACGCGACGAACTGGCGGAAGCTCGGACGGATCCCGGGGTCGTCGTCGAGCGCCCCGAGCCTGACGCTGATCTGCTCGGGGTCACTCGGGTTCCGGCTGAATAGCGCCGAACCGCAGCTTCCGCAG
>JBBQXH010000247.1:0-4645 GCA_038209835.1 Gaiellales bacterium
CGTTCTCGGCTCGGGGATCGGCGGGCTCCACGAGCTCCTGCGCCAGTACGACGTGCTCCGGGAGCGAGGCCCCGACCGCGTCTCGCCCACCTTCCTGCCGAACGTCCTTCCCGACTCGGCGAGCGGTCAGGTTGCGATCGCGCTCGGCCTGCGCGGGCCCAACTACGCCGTGGTCTCGGCCTGCGCAACCGGGTCGCACGCGATCGGAATGGGTGCGGACATCGTTCGGCACGGCGCGGCGGACGCAGTCGTCGCGGGAGGGACGGAAGCGTGCATCCACCCGCTGTTCTTCGCCGGCTTCTGCTCAATGCGCGGGCTCGTCGCTGAGGAGGTGGATCCCGCGAAGGCCTGCCGCCCGTTCGACGCGACGCGTGCCGGGTTCGTCATGGGGGAGGGCGCCGGGATCGTGATGCTCGAGGAATACGAGCACGCGAAGTCCCGCGGCGCGACGATCTACGCCGAGGTGCTGGGGTACGGGGCCTCGAACGATGCGTACCACATGGCCGCCCCCGATCCGGAGTCGGTTGGCGTCGCGGAGATGATGCGCGCCGCGCTCGAGCAGGCGGGAGTCGATCCGACGCGGGTCGATTACATCAACGCTCACGGGACGTCCACCCCGCTCGGCGATGCGGCCGAGACGAAGGCGATCAAGGACGTTTTCGGCGACGCCGCCTACAACCTGGCCGTGTCCTCCACGAAGTCGACGATGGGCCACCTGCTCGGGGCTGCCGGCGCCGTCGAGGCGATCATGTGTGCGCGCGCGATCCACGAGCGTGTGATCCCGCCGACGATCAACTACAACGAGCCCGACCCCGAGTGCGACCTCGACTACGTCCCGAACGAGGCCCGTGAGGCCGACATCGATGTCGCGCTCTCGAACGCGATGGGCCTCGGCGGTCACAACGGCTGCGTTCTTCTCGCACGAGTCTGAGTAGCGTCTACGGCTCGATCTGACCCGGCGTCAGATCTGCGATCGAAGCAAGGATCACGTCCGCCTCGGCGAGGGCGTCCGGGCTCGGCGGGAATGAGGGATTCGGGATGGCCACGACGCGCATGCCGGCCGCTCGCGCGGAGAGGATGCCGTTGTGGGAGTCCTCGACTGCGGCGGCGCGAGCGGGATCGATACCGAGCCGTCGCGCGCACTCGAGGTAGACGTCCGGAGCGGGCTTGCCGCGTGCGACCTCCTCAGAGGAGACGGTCACGCGGAAGCTCGGCGCGAGGCCGGCGAGATCGAGCGCGAGGTCGATGAGCGGCCTGTTCGAGGACGAGGCGAGTCCGAGCGGCCAGCGCTCCGCGATCCTCGCGACCGCCTCGGCCGCTCCTGGAATCAGAGGCAGCTCAGCCCGATAGCGCGTGAGCATCCGGTGGACGACCTCGTCGTTGATCTCAGACGGCGTCGCGACCAGGCCAAGCTCGTCGTGCATGTATCGCGACCATTCGACCGAGCTCATGCCCATCATGTCCCGTTGTGCACCGTCGTGCCAGCGCCCGCCCCGTTCGCGCACGAGCTGCTCGCGCACGGCGTCCCACACCCCCTCGGAGTCGAGCAGGACGCCGTCCATGTCGAAGACGACCGCGTCGATCACGTGCTCCGCCTGAAAGGCATCGGCTGATGATGCACAATCCGCGCCTGTGAAGATTCTCATCATCTGAGCGGGACAGGTCGGGACGACGATCATCGAGGCGCTCGGCGCCGACCACTCGATTACCGTCATCGACACCGATCCGGCGAGGCTCAGCGCCCTCTCGTATCGCTACGACGTGCTGACGATGGAGGGAAACGGGGCGAGCCGGCGGGTCCTCCAGGAGGCAGGGATCAAGGAGACCGACCTCGTGATCGCCTGCACCTCGAGGGACGAGGTCAACATCGTCGCCGGCATCCTCTCCGAACGGCTCGCGCCCGAGGCGCGCACGATCGTCCGCACGCAGAACGTCGAGTACCTCGAGGTCTGGCGCGAGCGCCAGCTCGACGTCGACTTCGTGGTTTCGTCCGAGCTCGAGACGGCCAACGCGATCGCTCGCATCGTCGGGATTCCGGCCGCGCGCCAGACCGACGTCTTCGCAGAGGGCCAGGTCCTGATGGTGGAGTTCGACGTGCCGATCGGCGCCGAGCCGAATCAGACGATCGGGCAGGCTCTGCGGAACGCGGTCATCCCCGCCGACTCGAAGGTCGCGAGCATCATCCGCGGAGATCGGATGATCGTCCCGCGCGGCGACGAGGCGATCCAGCCGGGCGACCGGGTGATCGTGATCGGCTCGCCGGCGGCGGCGAGGGCGTGGAGCGGGATCTTCGCTCAGGGCCGTGTCCGCGCCAACGACGTGGTCGTCTTCGGCGCCGGCGACACCGGCGTTGCGATCGCCCGGGTGTTGCTCGAGGAGGGCACTCTGGTTCGGGTCGTCGAGTCGAGCCCGGAGCGTGCGCGCACCGTTGCCGAGGATCTGCCTGATGCACGCGTCTTCAACGCCACCGCGATGGATGCCGATTTCATCAAGCGCGAGAACATCGGAACCGCGGACGCGGCGATCTTCGCGATGCAGAGCGACGAGAAGAACCTGTACGCGGCGACGCTCGCGAAGATCCACGGCGTGGCCCTGACCGTGGCCGTGGTGACGGAGCCGGCGTCCGCGATCGTTCTCGAGCGAGCCGGCGTCGACATCGTCATCAATCCGCGGATGGTCACGGCCGAGGAGATCGTGCGGTTCGCACACGATCCGCGCATCCGGCAGATGGCGATGATCGAGGGCGACCGGTTCGAGATCCTCGACATCACCGTCCGCGAGGACTCGCAGTTCCTCGGGAAGCCGTTCCGCGACCTGCCGATGACTGGGTCGCTGATCGGAGCGATCGTCCGTGGCGACACCGCAATCTTCCCGCACGGCGACGACATGCTGCTCGCCGGCGACCGCGCGATCATCTTCGCGGAGGCCGCCCGGGTCCGCCAGGTCGAGCGCGCGCTGTGACCGCCGAAGTCGCCCGGCTTCGCCGAGCGATGCGCCCGGCCTTGGGGGTCGACCTCAGTGGGGCCCTCAACCTCGTCGGCCGCATGGTCAAGTACTTCAGCGTCGCGTTCCTGTTCCCGATCGCCGTCGGCCTCGGGTACGGCGATCCGATCTGGCCGTTTGCTGCCGCCGGTGCGATCACCGCCGCGTTCGGCTGGGGTCTCGAGCGGTTCACCAAGGGCGGTGAGTCGATCGGCGCCCGCGAGGGCTTCCTCGTCGTCTCGCTGACCTGGGCGCTCTCCGCGTTCGCAATCTCGGTGTCGTACATGTTCGGCGAGGCGCAGCTCCGCTTTCCGATCGACGCGTACTTCGAGTCGATGTCCGGGATGACAACGACCGGCGCGAGCGTGTTGACCGACATTCCCGCGCTGAACCACACGATGAGCCTCTGGCGCTGCTTCTCGCAGTGGCTCGGCGGGATGGGCATCGTCGTTCTCAGCCTCGCCATCCTGCCGCGTCTCCGCGTGGGCGGCGGGCGGGCTCTCGTCGAGTCGGAGATGCCCGGGCCGGAGTACGAGCCGCTGGCCTCGTCGATTCGCACGACGGCTCGCCGTCTGTGGCTGATCTACGTGGGCCTGACGGGGCTCATGATCCTGATCCTCTCGATCTTCGGCTGGGTCGGCATCGACGACCTGATGTCGCCCTACCAGGCGGCCGCCCACGCGTTCACGACGCTGCCGACGGGCGGCTTCTCGCCGCAGGCCCGATCCGTCGTGCCGTTCGCGGCGGCCAGCCAATGGGTGATGATCGTCTTCATGGTCTTGGCGGGCGCAAACTTCGCGCTGCACTACCGCATTCTGCGAAAGCGCTTCAACCCACTCCGCGACGAGGAGTTCCGGGCGTACATCGTCATCATTCTCATCGCCTCGCTGCTCCTCTTCATCGAGCTGTTGCGCTCAGACATCTACTCGGCCGGAGAGACCGCCGTTCGGCAGTCCGTCTTCCAGGTTGTCTCGATAATGACCACGACGGGCTATGCGAGCGCCGACTTCGTGAAGTGGACGGTCCTCACCTCGCTGACGCTCGTCGCGGTCATGCTGATCGGAGGCTGCGCCGGCTCGACCGGCGGAGCGATCAAGGTGGCCCGCCACGTGCTGATCGGCAAGCTCCTGCGGCGCGAGCTCGACCAGACGATCCACCGAGAGGTCGTGCTCCCGATCCGCCTCAACGGGCGCGTCGTCGACGAGCGAACGCTGCGCGCGATCCTTGCCTTCGGAGTGATTTACGTCGGGCTCTTCCTGGCGGGAACACTCGTTCTCACGATCGACGCAGCGCGTTCGGGGCTCGACGTGACGGTGCTCGACGCGCTCGGGGCGTCCGCGACGACGCTCGGGAACGTGGGTCCCGGGTTCGGCTTCGCCGGGCCGTTCGGCTCGTTTGACCCGTTCAGTCCGTTCGCCAAGGTCGTCATGATCGTGCTCATGTGGGCGGGACGACTCGAGATCATTCCGATCGCGGTTCTCCTGACCCGCCGGTACTGGCGTGCTTAGGAGGCTTCGGCTCGACCATCCGGCACGGCTCGTCGTCGTCGCCTTCGCGATCGGGATCCTCATCGGTGCGGGACTTCTGAGCCTGCCGATCGCGACCGTCGGATCTGGGGGGGCGTCGTTTCTGACCGCGGCCTTCACGTCCACCTCCGCGATCT
>JBBQXH010000248.1:0-4623 GCA_038209835.1 Gaiellales bacterium
GGGTCAGTCAGTTCGGCTCGGCGGACTTCCCGTGCCGTGCCGCTCCGGCGAAGGTCTGGCGCGATCTGTTCCCGGCCGGCTTCTGCGTTTAGAGGCTTGATGTGAGTGACCGCACGTTTGGATGAGGGCCCACCGATCGAGTCAACCACGCTCCTTGGTGCAGGCGGCTCCCCAGGTGCACGTCCACTTCCCATCAAGCCCCTAGTTCCAAGGAGGAACACATGGCGAAGACACCCTTGCAGCGCCTGGCCGACGAGGGCCAGAGCGTCTGGATCGACTATCTCTCCCGCGACCTGGTTCAGAGCGGGCACTTGGCCGCGCTGATGAAGGACTCCGGCGTGGTCGGCATCACGTCCAACCCGACGATCTTCCAGAAGGCGCTCTCCGAGGGTGACGCGTACGACGAGCAGTTCCGAGAGGTGCTCGTCAGGACCGACGACCCGAAGGAGATCTTCATCGAGCTCGCCGCGAAAGACGTCGGTGACGCCTGCGACCTCCTGCGCCCTCTGTGGGAGCAGACCGGCGGGCGAGACGGATACGTCTCGATGGAGGTCGATCCTCGCCTCGCCTACGACACCCAGGCGACCGTCGACGAGGCGGTGCGTCTTCACGCGCTCGTCGACCGCCCGAACCTGCTCGTCAAGATCCCGGCGACCAAGCCCGGCCTGCCGGCG
Organism: Gaiellales bacterium; assembly: GCA_038209835.1. Taxonomy (GTDB): domain Bacteria; phylum Actinomycetota; class Thermoleophilia; order Gaiellales; family Gaiellaceae; genus JBBQXH01. The sequence continues at coordinate 675 of JBBQXH010000248.1, forward strand.
ATCGAGGAGATGATCGCGAAGGGCAAGTCGATCAACGTCACGCTGATCTTCTCGCTCGAGCGCTACGGGGAGGTGGCCGAGGCGTACATCCGCGGTCTCGAGCGCCTCGTCGCCGGAGGCGGAAATCCCGCCGGCGTCCAGTCGGTTGCGAGCTTCTTCGTCTCCCGTGTCGACACGGAGGCGGATCGCCGGTTGGATGAGCTCGGGGCCGACGGGAAGCTGAAGGGCAAGCTGGCGATCGCAAACGCGAGGCTCGCGTACGCGCGATTCAAGGAGCTCTTCTCGGGTGAGCGCTGGGCGTACCTCGCTTCGAAGGGTGCGAATGCGCAGCGGTGCCTCTGGGCGTCGACCTCGACGAAGAATCCGGCGTACAGAGATGTGCTCTACGTCGAGAAGTTGATCGGCCGCGACACCGTCAACACGATGCCGGAGGAGACGATCACGGCCTTCCAGGATCACGGCGAGGTCGAGCCGACGCTCGAACGTGGGCTCGAGAAGGCCGAGCAGCTCCTCGTGAAGCTCGCCGAGGCGGGGGTCGACTATGACGACGTGACGGAAACGCTCGAGAGGGAAGGCGTCGAGAAGTTCGACGCATCCTTCGAGGAGTTGCTGGAGGGCATCCGCACCTCGAGCAAGGAGCTCGTTTCCGCCTGACCCTGATGACCGAGGTCGCCGAGAACCCCCTCCTCGCCGGCCTCAGCATGCGCCGGACGGGGGAGCCGTGCGCGATGGTCATCTTCGGCGCTTCGGGCGACTTGACTCAGCGGAAGCTCTTCCCGGCGCTCTACTCGCTGGCCCTGAACCGGCTTCTCCCGAGCGCGTTCGGCGTCGTCGCTGTCGCGCGGACGCCCATGACGGACGAGGAGTTCCGGGAGAAGATGCGCAACGCGGTCGAGGAGCATGGATCGGCTCCGCTACGGGAGGAGATCTGGGCCGAACTTGCCGTCGAAACCCACTACGTCTCCACGGAGTTCACCGCGGAAGGCGGCGAGGCTGCGGTCGTCGAGTGCTTACGACACCTCGACGAGACGCGTGGCACCGAAGGAAACCGTGTCTACTACCTGGCCATCCCGCCGAAGGCGATGGAGCCGACGGTCGAGCAGATCGGCAAGCAGCGCTCGACCAGCGGCTTCACCCGGCTGATCATCGAGAAGCCGTTCGGGCACGACACGCAGAGCGCCCACGAGCTGAACGCGCTCTTGACCAGGGACTTCGACGAGTCGGAGATCTTCCGGATCGACCACTACCTGGGCAAGGAGACGGTTCAGAACATGCTCGTCCTGCGATTCGGGAACGGCATCTTCGAGCCCATCTGGAACCGCAACATGATCGACCATGTGCAGATCACCGTCGGAGAATCGCTCGGGGTCGAGGGGCGCGCAGACTTCTACGAGCACTCGGGCGCAATCCGCGACATCGTCCAAAACCACCTTCTCCAGCTCGTCGCACTCACCGCGATGGAGCCTCCGATCGACTTCGACGCCGAATCCGTACGCAATGAGAAGGTGAAGGTGTTGCGCGCGATGCACACGCCGGGCCCGAAGCACATCGTGCGGGGCCAGTACGGCCCGGGCTTCGTCGACGGCCACGAGGTGCCGGGCTACCGGGAGGAAGAGGGCGTCGCACCCGACTCGACCACGGAGACCTTTGTCGGCGCGAAGCTCTACATCGACAACTGGCGATGGGCCGACACACCGTTCTACGTCCGGACCGGCAAGCGGCTGCCGCGGCGGGAGACGACGATCGCGATCCAGTTCAAGCGTGCGCCACACCCCCCGTTCGAGATCGACTCCGAGGACTCACTCCGGCCGAACGTCCTACTCCTCCACATCCAGCCCGACGAGGGTGTCTCGCTCACGATGAGCGCCAAGGTTCCTGGCCAGGGAATGACGATCAGGCCCGTCCACATGGATTTCTCCTACGGCGGCCACTTCCGCAGCAACCTCCCGGAGGCGTACGAGCGCCTCATCCTCGACTGTATGCGCGGCGACGCGACGCTCTTCACCCGCGCGGACGAGGTGGAGGAGCAGTGGAAGCTCGTCGACTCGATGGTCGCCGGTTGGAGTCGGGACCGCCCCGTGTTCCCGAACTACGCCTCGGGGACATGGGGGCCGGTCGCGGCCGACGCGCTCCTCCACCGCGATGGCCGCTCCTGGCGGCGGCATTGATCGAGGACGCCTCCGTTCGCGATATCGAGCGCGAGCTCGCACGGCTCGGCGCGACGGCGGCCGAGCCGGGCCAGTCGGTGCTGCGCACGCGCGTGATGACGCACATGGCGTGGGTGCCACCGTCGTGGGAGACGGCTGCGCGCGGGGTGCTCGACAACCTCGGCGATCGTCATCCGTCCAGGACGATCATGTTTCTGCCGGATCCCGAGGCCGGGCGCGACGCGCTGGACGCCGAGGTCGATCTGCGCTGCTTCGCTTACGGGGGCCCGGAGCGCAGCGTCTGCTCCGAGGTGATCGTCGTCTGGCTGCGGGGTCGCTGCTCGTCCGCGCCGGCCAGCGTGGCGCAGCCGCTGCTCGTCTCGGATCTCCCGGCCTTCCTGCGCTGGCGAGGCAGCCTGCCGTTCGGCGCGCCCGAGCTCGAAGGGCTTCTCGGCGTGGTCGATCGGCTCGTCGTCGACTCTGGCGAATGGGAGGACGTCGAGGCTGGCTACGACGCGCTTCCGGGGCTGTTTTCCCGCGTCGCAGTGTCCGACATCGCGTGGGCCCGAGTCGAACCGTGGAGACGGGCTCTCGCCGGGCTCTGGCCCGCGATCAAGGACGTGGACACCCTCAGAGTTCAGGGTCCGCGAGCCGATGCGACGCTGCTCGCCCGCTGGCTCTCCGCGCGGCTCGACCGCCATGTCTCCCTCGATCACGAGGAGGCTGACGAGACCGTGCTTGTCGAGGCCGGCGGCCGGCAGGCGATTCCCGAGCGTGCCGATCCGAAGTCGCCGAGCGACCTCCTCTTCGCCCAACTCGAGATCGACGGGCACGACCCGATCTACGAGGAGGCCGTGGGGCGCGCCTGAGCCCGTTCGGTGCGCTCCGCGCTGCAGACGACGCGTCCTGGAGGCCCGGTCGGGCGCCCCCCGATCACGCGAAACAGTGGATCCAGGCTGAGACCCCGATATCCTGGCCGGGATGCAGGACACCACCCTCGAGTCTCGGCCGTTTACCGCCTCGTTTCGGCGCTGGTGGTTGATCATCGTCCTCTCCGCGATCGTCGCTGGCGTGCTCGGCTACGTCGTCTCGTCCCAGGCGAGGCCGACGTACCAGTCGACCATTCGACTTCTCATCGGTCCGTTCAACGCCGACGCGGACACGCAGAAGGCCGCGGGGACGCTGGCCGCCACGTACACGTACTACGTCACCAGCGGGCCCGTGCTCGACGCGACCGCTGGGGATGTCGGCCTGGCGGAGGGGAGCAGTCACGCGTGGTCGGCCACGCGCGCGAATACGAATCAGCTCGCCCGCATCCTCTCGATCGAGGTGGAGAGCGACGACCCCGCCACGGCGGCGAAGATCGCCAACACGCTCGCGGAGAATCTCGCGGATCAGGTGACGAATGGGAGTCTCCGCCCGGAGGGCGAGCTGACCGTGATCGAGCCGGCCGAGGCTCCTACGTCGCCGATCGGGCCGAGGCCGTTGCGCACGGCACTCGCCTCGGCCATTGCTGCGTTTCTCGGCGTGCTCGCCCTTGCCGTGCTCATAGAGACGACCGGCCTGTTGCGCCGCAGGAGACGTCCGGCGCGGGACGACGACGTCCCCGATGTCCCCGGGACGCTCTCTGATCAGTCGAGCGCGAGGTAGAGGAACGCGAACCCGACCGTCGCGGCGGCGATGATCGCCGCGACCACGAACAGGGCAAGTCCCAGACGGACGTTCCCGCGCTCGAACTCCGTGTCACTCACGCGCGTCCCTCGCCGGCGACGGCTCCCGCCGGGCGGAGCCCGGCTCCGCCG
>JBBQXH010000249.1:0-4622 GCA_038209835.1 Gaiellales bacterium
CCAGATGCTGACCTTCGGATCACGGCGGGCACCCCCGGTCACCGAGAGAGCTTCCATCTCATGTGCTCGCCCGATGGCGGCGACGTTCCCGACCCGACGACGCTCTGCGCCATCATTCAGGCGAACCAACGGACGATGCTCTTCCCGCCGCAACCGAAGAGCATCTGTATCGGCGGCGTCGGCTTTCCACCCGGCGTGGACGTGACAGGGACGTATTACGGCCGATCCGTCACGGTACACGCACGGACATGCGATCGGCCGGTGGCGATCGTGCACGGCGTCATCCGCTGGCTCTCCGCGCTTGCCATCCCGTACAAGTGAGCGGGGCATCCGACCGTGGTCTGGCTCGTCCCGGATCGTCGAGTCGTGCCCGGAAGGTTCGGCACGACCGGCCCGGGTCCCGGGACAGCACCGGGGACAGCACCGTACGCGCAGAACCGGCACACGTGGCACACCTGACATATGGAGGAATGCGGCTTTCCGCCGCACCAGGAGGGAGATGGAGGCGCATACGGGATTCGAACCCGTGTTACCGGCGTGAGAGGCCAGCGTCCTAGGCCACTAGACGAATGCGCCCCGGAACGGGTCCCGGAGGCCAGCGCCTCCGGGGACTTCCGGCGCCGCCGGAAGTCGATTCAGCTTAGCGAATCGTCGCGCCGTACGCGATCAGCAGGCTGACCCGGATTCGAAGCCGATGAAGATCTGGATGAGCCTCGATGTCGCGCGAAACCGCAGCGGCGTAAAGTCGGTGAAGACGGCGCATCCGCGGTAGGAGCCAGTGACGCGGTAGACTCGCTCGCCGTCCTCGAGGCGGATGACTTTCACGGCGCCGCCGTACAGGGTCTTCAACTTCCCGACCGCGCCCTTGTCCATCATGCAGAAGCCGCTCGGGAAACAGTACTTCGGGCCGGAGATCCCGATCAGGCGGACGCGATCCGGCGTCGTCCCAGTGTCGAGGTAGACGTCGAAGAGGTTCGTCCGGGCGTATTGCAGATACCCGTGAGAGTTCTTGTAGACGGGCTTTCCGAGCCGGGCGAGCACCTGCGCGCGTGTCATGCCGAGCGTGACGCCGGCGCCACCGCGATTGACCCGAATCGTGCCGTGCTCGACAACTGCGCCGGCCGCGTCGGGGAGAATCGACATCACGACCGCGACGAGAGCGATCATCGCGGCACGTCTCATGGAGCGAATGCTAGCTCGCCCGGCGGTGGTGCTCCTCCGCGCGGATACGGGCGCGCACCCTGATCGGGACGATCTCGGGCCTGCGTGTCGACGACGCGGCCGCGCGGCAGAATCCCATGACCAGGGCGACCTCGCTGACGGCGAGAACCATCGCCACGACGAGCCAACTCCACCAGGTCATCTCCACGGGCATCGTCCTCCTTTCGACCCGCCGCCGCGGGCGATCTCCTTTGTCCCTCTTTCGAGGGATGAGTCCCAGCTCGCGAGAATCTTGCGCTCGTACGATTGAATAGGTCGGATGCGCAGCCGAATCGCGCTTCTCCTTCTCGCCTCGGTCTCGCGACGGTGCTCGTTCCTGCAGCGGGATCGGGAGCGCGCATCCCGCAGATCGTGGGCGGAACGATCTCCGCGCCGGGAGCGTGGCCGTGGATGGCCGACGTCACCATGCGCATCTCGGCGTCGGGCGGGACGTTCGAAGGCTCCTGTGGTGGATCGCTCATCGGGGAGCGCTGGGTGCTCACAGCCGGGCACTGCTTCGCGTTCGATCCCGCCGAGCTCGGCGGCAACGCGGCTGTGACGAGTGTCCGGGTGAGAATCGGCGCTTCCGATCTGGCGATTCCCGGTGGAACGACGATCGTCTCAACCGCATTCTTCGTCAACCCGACCTTCGATCTCGCGACCTTCTGGCGCGACTTCGCGCTGATCCGGCTGCCGGAAGCCGTCACCGATCAGGCGATCGGGCTTCCGACGACGGCCGACGCGGCACGATGGGCTCCGGGAACGGTGGGCTTGTTGGGTCGCGCACATCCGTCACCCCAGCTCACGATCCCCGCCTGGAGCCACGAATTCCCTCCGGCCGGGACGAGCAGCGGCCCGCCGCTGTCGCCGAAGCACGAGTCACGCCCTCCCTCGGAATACCCGGCGCAGATCATCGAACCCGGGTCGAATTCGGCGCCGTAGTCGGCCGCGCTTCCGCACGTCGTGTCCGACACGATCGGGACGTCGACCTGACGCAGTTTCGTGTCGAACTGGCCGCCCTCGTTGAGAGCTCCCCAGCCGATCGCCCCCGGCGTCTACGCCGCGGTCGGCGCACTCCTCCCGTCGATCCTCGGCATCCTCACCTCGGATTCTGTCTCGTCGGTGAGTGCACCGACCGCGACGACCGGCGTGGCATCGCGGCGGAGCGCCGCCGGCGCAACGATCGCCGGCACCGTCGATCCCGGCGGCCTCGCGACCTCCTACCGGGTGGACTACGGGACGACGTCGTCCTACGGCTCCTCGGCCTCGGGCTATGCCGGAGCGGGGAGCGACGCCGGGACCATCTCGCTGGATCTGGCCGATCTGGCTCCGTCGACCACCTATCACTACCGCGTCTCGGCCACGAGCGGTGCGGGGGGAGCAGTCGGGAGCGACGGGACGTTCAAGACGACCGCACTCGCGTTCCTCGGAAAGGCTTCGCTGACCGGTGAGAAGGCGCGCGTCTCCGTCAGGTGTCTCGCCGGCCAGGCCGGCACGTGTACCGGAACCATCAGGATCTCGTCGGCGGCAGGAGCCTCGTTTGCTCGTGGGTAAGGCCTCGATCTCGGTCGCATCCGGAACGACCGCCAAGGTCGCTATGCCGCCTTTCTGCTCGAGCCCGTGCGCGGCTCGCCGAAGCCGGGCGGCTCGCGGTGAAGACGACGCTGGCGGTCAAGGCCGGCAACCTGTCAGCGACGCTCACGAGCTCGTCGACACTGAAGCGGTGAGGAGCGGGCGGGGCTCGAACCCCGCCCGCTCCCGGTTCCTCAGCGGCTTCGCGCGTGCGTCCAGTTCGTCCACGCCATCGACTTGCCGTCGGCGCGAGACGTCGTTGCGAAGCCCGACCCGTAGGCGAAGTTCGCGAGCCACGGGAGCCATCCGTCGTCGCCCTGCGCGGGGAACCCGTCCACGGTATTCAGCCAGGTGATCGCGCGCAGGAGCGCCGAGTCCGACCACCGATACGCGTCCGAGTACCCCGCGCGATAGAGGAGCTCGGCCTCGACGAACGCCGGCCCGAGCGCCTCCCAGACGTAGTTCTGCTTCGGCGGCGGCCAGGTGAAACCACCCGAGCGGCGCTGGTCGTCGGGAAGCACGCCGTCGACGCTCTTCCCCTGGAGCAGGGCACCCTTCCTGTTCACGCCGACCGGGGTCGCCGGGTCAGCCTGCCAGGAGAGATCCCCGAACTTGAAACCGCTGTACTGCGAGCGTTCGCCCAGCCATCCTCTGAACACCTGGACGGCGCGCGAGAGATCGCCGACATCTCCGAGATAGACGTCCGCAGCGACCCGGGCCGCACCCGCGTGCGTCCCCCAGTTGTTCGGGCGCAGCTCGGCGGTCGAGACGAGCGTGTCGCCGTCGAGATTCGCCGAGCGGACGCTCGAAAGCCACGTGCGGAACTGGGAGTCCTTCGCGGTGTCGTAGTCGTGGAGGTTGATGAGATCGGCGGCGATCACGTATCCGCCGAGGTTTCGGCCAAGTGCGAGCGTCCGACCGCCGGACTCTGTTCCGACGGCGCTTATGATCGCGTCTGCCGCCTTCTTGCGATAGGTGACGTCGCCCGTGCGGACGTAAACGAGGGCGACGGCAAGCGTCTTGATGTCGTGGCTCGAGTTCTGGTCGGAGATCCTCGCGGTTCCGAGGCTTCCGTCGGCCGAAGCTTTCACCGACGCCCAGGCGCTGCCGGTCATCGGGAGCCCACCAACCTCGGACTGGGTGAGCCAAATGCCCTTGGCAGGCGCGGCGGAGATGGGGGAAACGGCAATGACTAAGGCGAGGGCAGCCGCGACAGCTGTGACCGCGCGCAGGGTGAACGAGCAGGCGAAAGCCGCCCGGTTTTTGGGTGCGAGCATCGACACGCTCCTTTCAGCGAGTGCTGGAGGTTCAGGAGCCGGGCCGGCCGATCGATTCGAGTAGCGGCCGGTACCAGCGGCTCATGCGTGCGAGATCTCGCGCTTTCGGGACAAGAGTCAGGGGTGGTGAAAAACTGGCGAACACGTTGCCTTCAGCGTCAACATGGGTCGGGATACCTCCCCTGAAGGCGGCGTGCTGCTCGAGCCCGAGTCCGAGCCGGGGTCGTTCGCTATGAGAGGCTTGATGTGAATTGACCGCACGTCTGGATGGGGGCCTGCACACGGCGGATCGCGGCCGCCTCGATCGGCAACAAGGCCACCAGCCTTGCCGCCGATCGAGTCAAGCCACGCTCCTTGGTGCAGGCGGCTCCCCAGACGCACGCCCAACTCACATCAAGCCTCTAGAGTCTGGTGAGCCTCCGGGCGCCGCGTCGAGCGGCCAGCAGTCCTGCCGTGGCGGCCAACCAGATCACGAGAATGGTCGCGCCTGCTGAGAGCGACGGGCCTGCGATGAGGGCCACGATCGCGAAGATCGCGAGCAGGAGGGCCGTGAACGCGGCCCAGCCGATGAGG
>JBBQXH010000250.1:0-4616 GCA_038209835.1 Gaiellales bacterium
ACAACGGCATCGAGTACGGGCTGATGGCCGCGTACGCCGAGGGCCTGAACATCCTGAAGCACGCGAACGCCGGCAACGCCGGCCGCGAGGTCGACGCCGAGACGGCGCCGCTCCGTGAGCCGGAGTACTACCAGTACGACCTCGACATCGCGGACATCGCAGAGGTGTGGCGGCGCGGGTCGGTCGTCGCGTCCTGGCTCCTCGACCTCACCGCGGACGCTCTCTCGAAGTCGCCGACGCTCGAGGGCTTCGGTGGCCGGGTATCCGACTCGGGCGAGGGTCGCTGGACGATCAACGCAGCGGTCGACGTCGGCGCGCCAGCGCCGGTGCTCTCGGCGGCGCTCTACGACCGGTTCACGTCACGCGGCGAGGCGCTCTTCGGCGATCAGATCCTGTCTGCCATGCGGTCGGAATTCGGTGGCCATGCGGAGAAGACCGCAGTGTGAGGCGGGATTGACCTTTTCGACCATCTAGGCTCCGCGAATCGAGGCCTGGTTCGAGAATCTCTGGGGCACGCTGACGTCCGTCTCGCCGGCGGCCCTCGTCGGCGGCGTGATCCTGCAGACCATCCAGACGACGATGGTCGGGATCGCCTATCTCGGGATCCTGCGAGCCGCGTATCCGCAGGCGATGATCCGGTGGCTGCCGATCGTCGCCTGCTACGCGGCCTCTGTCGCGATGAACAGTGTGCTACCCGCGAACATCGGAACGTTCGCGCTGCTCCTCATGTTCGTGATGATCATCCCGGGGTCGACGTTCCCCGGAGTGGTCTCCGGCTACCTCGTCCAGAAGATCTTCTACACGGTGGCCGGAACCGCGGTCTACCTCTACCTCTTCCTCAGTGTCCCGGGCTCGTTCGACGTCAACCTGAGCGGCCTGGAGGATCACAAGTGGCTCGCACTCGGCATCGCCGCCGGAGTGATCGTCGGGATCGTGCTACTTGCCAGGATCTTCTGGCGCAAGATCAAGCACCTGTGGGGTCAGGCCAAACAGGGCGCGGTCATCCTCTCGACGCCGTCGCGGTACTTCACCCGCGTGTTCGCCCCTCAGCTCGTCGGCTACCTCGCAAAGCTCGGCGTGATCGCTGTCTTCCTGAGCGCCTACGGTATTCCTGTGACCGTCCACTCGGTCTTCTCCGTCGTCGGCTCGAGCTCGATCGCGAACACCGTGGCCGTGACCCCGGGAGGTGTTGGTGTCAACCAGGCCGCGAATGTCACGGCGTTGCGGGGCGTGACGGACTCGGCGACGGCGACGGCGTACTCGGTCGGGCAGAAGGTGGTCACGACCGCCTGGAACATCATCTTCGCCGCCGTGATGATCAGCCTGGCGTTTGGCTGGAAGGGCGGCAGGCAACTAGTGACGGCCTCGTACGTCCAGGCGAAGGCGAAGGCAGCCGAGGAGAAGGCGGCGCACAGGGAGCAGAAGGCGCAGCGCAAGGCCCAACAGAAGGCGGGCGTCGACGGATGACGGCGTGATCCTGGCAGGCGACGTCGGCGGGACGAATACGCGGATCGCTCTCTTCGGCGATGACGCCCAGACGCCGGTCTTCCACGAGACGTACCCGAGTCGTAGCCACGACGGGCTCGACGAGATCGTCCGGCTGTTTCTGGCCGCGCATCCGGCCGAGCTCGACGCGGCGTGCTTCGGGGTTGCGGGCCCCGTGCTGGACGGCCGGACGGAGACCGTCAATCTCGCCTGGCCGGTCGACGCGGCCCGCCTAGCGTGTGTTCTCGGACTTCAGCGTGTCGGCTTGCTGAACGACCTCGAGGCGAACGCGTACGGGATCGAGACGCTCGAGCCGAAGGATTTCGCAACCCTGAACCAGGGCGATCCTGGGGCGGCGGGGAACGAAGCCGTGATCTCGGCGGGCACGGGGCTCGGAGAGGCGGGGATCACGACAGTCGCCGGCCGGCGCCACGTCGTCGCGACCGAGGGCGGTCATGCCGATTTCGCACCCCGATCGGAGCTCGAGGTGGAGCTCTGGCGCTGGGTTACGAGCCGCTCCGGCCACGCGAGCTACGAGCGTGTGTGCTCCGGCAAGGGTCTCGTGAACATCTACGAGTTTCTCCGGGCGCGCGGGGGAGAGGCCGAGCCCGATTGGCTTCGCGAGGAGATGAAGGAGCGCGACGCCGCGGCCGTGATCTCGGAGAAGGCGCACGATGGCCGCGACCCCGTCTGCTTGGAGGCACTCGAGCTCATGGTCTCGATCTACGGCGCCGAGGCCGGGAATCTCGCGCTGAAGCTCATGGCGACGGGGGGCGTCTACATCGGCGGAGGGATCGCTCCCAAGATCCTCCCCGAGCTGCAGCAGGCTGGCTTCATGCGCTCCTTCGTCGACAAGGGCCGCCTCTCCGCGCTGCTCTCGCAGATTCCCGTGCGCGTCATCCTGAACGACCACGCCGCGCTACGCGGCGCCGCGCTCTGCGCATCTCGGTAAGCAGCCCGAAGGCACAATAGAGGTTCCGCGGATGCACTCGGCCTCGTGCTCTGCAATTCTTGCGTCGTGGGAACGATCCTGATCGTCTACGGGACGAAGGAAGGACACACGGCAACCATCGTCGAGCGAATGCGCGATGCGATGTCCGCGCAGGGTCACGACGTTGCGATCGAGCGGGCAGGGGACGCGCTACCGACCATCCCGGAGAAGGTCGACGGGATCGTCGTCGGCGCGTCGGTTCACGCGGGCAAGTACCAGAAGGATGTCCTCGAGTTCGTGAGCGTCAACCGGGATCGGCTCGAGGCGACGCCGTCGGCGTTCTTCCAGGTCTGCCTGGCGGCCGCCGATCCGAACCCCGAGTCGGAGGCAGCGACCCGAGAGATCCTCGACAACTTCGTCGAGGAGACCGGTTGGAAGCCGGATATCACCGCGACCTTCGCCGGGATGCTCGCCTGGACACAGTACGACGTGTTCACGAAGACGCTCATGCGGCTGATAACGCGCAATGCAGAGCCGCACCCGGACGTACATCGCGACCACGACTACACGGACTACGACGCGGTTCGCCGCTTCGCCGAGGAGTTCGCCGCCTCCGTCTGAACCCGGTCGTGGGGCGTCTGCCTGGGCGTAGGGTCAGCGGATGATTGCGATCCTCGGCGGGCTCGGCGCCGCACTCGCTTGGACGGTCGCCGCGCTGTGCTCGTCCCGCGCCAGCCGGATGGTTGGTGTCGGTTCGACCCTGTCGGTGGTGATGCTGACGGGGCTCGTGCTGACGCTGCCATTCGTGGCCGTCGAGGGCCTGCCGCCAGGGCTCGATGCAGGAGTCGGCGGCTGGCTCGTCCTGGTCGGCGCGGGCAACGTTATCGGGCTCGTCTTTCTCTACGCCGGTCTGCGGATCGGCAAGGTGGGCGTCGTCGCGCCGATCGCGTCGACGGAGGGAGCGGTCACCGCCGCGATCGCGGTTGCAGCAGGAGAGCGGATCGGGACGCCGGCCGGCGTCGCTCTCGGCGTGATCGTCGTCGGAGTCGTGCTCGCTGCGACCACGCGGGGAGGGGTTTGTGTTGATCCAGCCAGGAGTCGCCGCGCAGTGCTATTCGCGATCGGAGCGGCGCTCTGGTTTGGCGCCGGTCTCTACGCTGCCGGACGGATCAGCACCGAGATTCCCGTGGGCTGGATTCTTCTACCCACTCGAGCCATGGGCGTCTTGTTCGTCGCTCTCCCGCTCGTGGTGCGATCACGCCTCCACGTGACGCGAGGAGCGCTCCCGCTTCTGATCGCTGCGGGGATCGCTGAGGTCGTCGGGGTAGCCTCGTATGCGATCGGTGCCCGACACGGAATCGCCGTCGCTGTCGTGATGGCGTCGCAGTACGCCGCCATCGCGACCATCGCGGCCTACCTGCTGTTCCGCGAGCGGCTGACGCCGATTCAGATCGGCGGAGTCGCGGCGATCGCGGTGGGCGTCGCGGCGATCAGCGTGCTCACGGTCTGAGAGTGCTGTGCTCGACCGAGTCGCCGCGCGCGACGAAGATCTCAGCGACGAGCTCCGGCGGGAAGAGGCCGTGTTCGACGAGTCCCGGCGTGGCCGAGAGCCGCGCCGCAAGCTCCGCCGGATCGTCGATCGGGCCCGCGTAGTCGGCGATCACGCCGCCGTCGGGGCTCCGCGGAACGTCTCGACGCGATACGGGATCGAGCCGGCGCATCGTCGCCGCGAGGCCATACTCGAGCAGCTCGACCGGAACGGGCGGACGCAGTGCGTCGACGGTCTTCGAGGAATCGGCGATGACGACGAACCGGTCGGCGGCCGCCGCCACGATCTTCTCGCGGGTGTGCGCTGCGCCGCCGCCCTTGACGAGCCAGCCGTCGGATGCGATCTGGTCGGCGCCGTCGATCGTCAGGTCGAAGCGCTCGATCGTGTCGAAGGGCTCGACCTGGATGCCGAGCTCGCGGGCAGCCTGCTCCGTGCGGGGGGACGTCGCGACGCAGCGAAGCGACAGTCCGCGTCGCGCCAGAGCGGGGAGGAGGTAGGCGACGGTCGAGCCGGTGCCGAGGCCGACGGTCATTCCGTCCTCGACGAGCTCTGCTGCCGCCTCGGCCGCAAGCTGCTTCTCGCGCTCGACGCTCACGAAGGCATTGTCTCGCGAAACACGGTCGCGTTGCAGGCAGGTCTCTACGGAACGAG
>JBBQXH010000251.1:0-4610 GCA_038209835.1 Gaiellales bacterium
CGACGTGCTCGCCCTAGAGGTTGGCGAGTCCTGCGACGCGCTCCTCCTGACCGCGAAGGCACGTGTGATTGCGACCCTTCGGATCCTGCGTCGGGGAGAGACCGACTACCTCCTCCTGACCGAGCCCGAGCTCGGCGACGTGGTACGAGACCAGCTGGTTCGCATGCGCTTCGCGGCGCGCTGCGAGATCGAGGCGGAGCGCCACAGCTCGACCTTGCTCCTCGGCGTTGGAGCAAAGCCGCCCTCCGGGGCGATCGCGCTTCCGAATGTCGACTACGGCATCGCCGGCTGGGAGGTGCTCGACGTCGATCTCATCCCGACCACCGATGCCGACGAGCTCGAGCGGTTGCGGATCGAGGCGGGAACTCCCCTTGTCGGGAAGGACATCGACGACCGCGTCCTCCCCGCGGAGGCGGGCCTGACCGAGAGGGCGGTGAGCTTCACGAAGGGCTGCTATCCGGGCCAGGAGCCGGTGGCGCGCCTGCACCATCGCGGTCACGCAAACCGGCTGCTGCGCGTCCTCTCGATCGACGGGGGCGAGCTTCCAGAACGCGACACGGAGCTCGTTCTGGACGGCAAGGCTGTGGGTCGGATCACGAGCGCGGTCCGCGCGAACGGCGGGATCGTCGCGCTCGGTTACGTGCGCACCGAGGTGGCCGAGGACGCGAAGCTCGAAGCCGGCGAAGCCACGGCTACAATGCTTCGTCCAGCGCGCCCGTAGCTCAGGGGATAGAGCGCAGCCCTGCGGAGGCTGAGGCCAGAGGTTCGAATCCTCTCGGGCGCATCGCTTCGACTCGATCCAGTCGTAGGAGGAAGCCGGCGTTGAGGATCTGCTCGCTCGTCCCGGCCGCGACCGAAGCCCTTTTCGCGCTCGAGCTCGGCGACTCGGTCGTCGGCGTCACGCACGAATGCGACTGGCCACCCGAGGCGGCAACGAGGCCGGCCCTGACCGCGTCGGTGGTGGACGCCTCGTCACTCGGCAGCGCCGAGATCGACCGGCTCGTCACCGCGGCCGCACGCCGTGGGGCGCCGCTTTACGCCGTCGACGGTGAGCGCTGGGATGACATCCGTGCCGATGTCGTGGTCGCGCAACAGGTTTGCGACGTATGCGCCGTTTCGGCGGGGGATGTCCGAGCGCTCGGCGTCGAGGTCGTCGGTTACTCGCCGACGACCCTCGCCGGGATCGGAACCGCGATCGAAGGGCTTGGCGAGCGGTTCGGAGCGGCCGAGGCTGCGAGCGAGGTCGTCTCCGAGATGAAGGAGCGAATCGCCGGTGTCGCCGTTGGGTCGCCGGGTAGCGCCCGGGTGTTCGTCGCCGAGTGGCTCGATCCGCCCTTCGCGGCCGGCCACTGGGTTCCCGAGATGGTCGACCGGGCCGGCGCGGTCGACGTCATGGGACGAGCCGGTGAGCCCTCGTTCCGGACGACCTGGCCTGACGTCGTGGCGCTCGATCCGGATCTCGTCGTCCTTGCCCCCTGCGGATTCGACCGGGAGCGGACGCAGGCAGAAGCCGGGGCGCTCGCCGGGCTCCCCGAGTGCCCGGCAGTCGCCGTCGACGCGAATGCCTACTTCTCTCGCCCCGGTCCGCGAGTCGCGGAGGGTGTGGAGATCCTGGCGCAGCTCGTTCGCGCACATGTCTCCTGAGATCACTCGGTGCCGCTCTATCTGACGGAGTCCGACGTCGAGGGTCTCCTCGGGCCTGGTGACGCTGTCGAGATCGTCGCGTCAGTCCTCGAGAGCGGCTCGGCGGGCGCGACCGCTCGGGCTGAGCTATCGATCGAGGGCGAAGCGCTGATCGTTCTCGCTGGTGAGGGCACGGAGGTCGCAGGCGTGTCCGTCGCACTGGGGAGTCCTGCGTCGCTCGTGATCGTCGCGGGCGTCGATCCGCCTCGGGTCATGGCGATCCTCGAGGCGAGGAAGCTTCGCGCGCTTCGCGTCGCGGCGACGAGTGCCGTCGCGGCGCGTCAGCTGGCACGCGCGGGGGCTCGGTCGGTCGGCGTGATCGGCTGCGGCCCTGTCGGTGCCGCGCACGTCGAGTGCCTTCGCGCAGCTCTCCCCGGAATCGAGACGGTTGGGATCTACTGCCGGGATGACGGTCGGCGCCGTCGGGCCGCGAAGAGGCTCGGTGTCGACGAGGTCGAGTACGGCAAGGAGGCGGGCGAGTGCGACATCGTGGTCACCGCGACGACCTCGCGGGACCCGGTTCTTCGCGGCGACTGGCTTCTGTCCGGGGCGCTCGTGTGCGCTGCGGGGGCGACGACGATCGCGGCGCGTGAGCTCGACAACGGCGTGCTCGACCGGGCTGCCTTTGTCTGCTGCGATTCGCTGGAGCAGGCGAGGCTGGCGGCGGGTGATCTGGTGGAACCGGTCGAGCGTGGCGTCCTCGACTGGCTCGAGGTGCACGAGCTCGCGGAAACTCTGGTCTCAGCTCACCCGGCGCGGCAGGGAGACGACGATATCGTCGTGGTCAAGAGCGTCGGGACCGTGCGTCTCGATCTCGCCCTCGCCGCTGCAGTCCTCGAGCGCGCTCGGGCTTAAGTGCTCTGGCTCGTAAGTTCGGACACGTATTCGTTCGTCTGGCCTCAGGCGGCGAGGCTGAGTGGCGGCTTGTGCTTTGCTGAGCCGTTCGAGCAGGTGGTCGAGGTCGCGTCGGGTGAACGTCCATTCGAAGGGCTGGGCGATCTCCTGGTAGTGGCGCTGGAAGGCGAGCAGCCGCTCTTCGACGGCGGCGAGGTCGTCGAAGTCGTTCGGCTCGAGCACCTTGCGCTGGACGATCGAGAGGTAGATCTCGACCTGGTTCAGCCAGCTCGCGTGGATGGGCAGGTGGACGAGGATGAGCTCCGGCCGGCGCGGCCACGTGCGGGCGAGCCGCTCGACCGCGGCCTGGCCACGGTGGGAGGAGCCGTTGTCGACGACCCAGAAGACTCGGCGGGCGGAGAGGTAGGGCTCCTCGTTCATCACGTGGCGACGAGGCGGTCGAAGGGCTCCATCCCGCTGCGCTCCTCGCAGCGGCCGAAGAGCTCTGCCCGGCGCTGACGCCGTGAAGGAGGGCCGCGAGTCGCTCGCAAGCGGACCCACGGCCCCCCAGAGCTCGAATCAGATTTCAGGGGATGGCGTTCGTTCGCCTAGCCGACGCGCTCGATCTCGACTCGGGCGACTGGGTCCACCCAGCCGTTGAGCAGAGGATCCAGGTCGGCTCCGCCCTGGATGCCAGGATGGTGGTGGATGACGCTGCCCTCGGCGAGCGCCGGGTTGCTCGTCCCCGTGCCACCGACCGGCGTCACCCCGCCGATCAGAGACTGGCAGGGAGGAACGATGTCGGCGAAGGCCTCGGTGTTGATCTCGGTGCCGGCATCGTAGCCGTTCGTCTCGACAGTGACGATGTCGCCGACCCGATGCGGCAGACGAAGAGAGCTAACGCCTGTGAAGCCGTCGTTCGTGCAGATCAGCATCGAGACCCAGCTGAAATACTTCGCGCGCTTGTCACCCACGAGGGTGAATGTCTGCGACGATCCGAACGGCGTGCCTCCCGGGTTGGATGCGGGCACGATCGGCGCAGGCCCACCCGCCCCGTCGGCGACCGCGGTGACGTCGATGACGCGATCGTTCGCCCCGAGCGAGTCGAGCAGCGGGGCGATGTTGCCGTTCTCAGCGATCTCTTTCACCTCGAAGCTGGACGCCCGACCGACCCGGAATACCTTGACCCGCCGCCGTTGGATCGCGACGACCGGCGGCGTCAGCGCCTGTCCGCCCGTGAGGTTCGTGATCGTGACCCGATATGTCGCGGCGCGCGGGTCCTTGCTCGCCGAGGCGGCCGTGACACCGACGACGGTGAGAACCACTGCCAGCGCGACGCCTACGAGCAGTCTGCTGCTCTTGAACATGCGTGCTCCTTCCTCTTGCTACCCGAGTCCTCGACGCTATCCCCGAGAGATTGCGCCCCCCTTGTACGTTCCTTACGTGGAACTTAACTCGGGTCGATCACGTGCATTCAGATCTGAAGGCCCCCGAACCGGGCGAGCCCCGTCGTGAGCCGCGTCAGATAACCGCTCGCGAGGAGCACGCCGAAGACGACGAGCAGCGAGCCCGAGACGACACCGATCGCACGCCGGTGGCGGCGCAGGGCGTCGACGAGGCCGAGCGCGCGCGTGAAGCCAAGCCCGAAGAGGAGGAACGGCACACCGAGCCCGACGGCGTACACCGCAAGCAGTATCGCCCCCTGAGCCGGACTGCCGCCGGCCGCGGCGAGGGCAAGGATGGCGGCCAGTGTCGGGCCGATACACGGCGTCCAGCCGACCCCGAACGCCACACCGATGACCGCCGGTGTCCCCAGGCCGTCACGAGGACGCACACGGACGTGCTTCTCCCGGAGCAGGGTCAGCGGCATCGGCACACCCGCGTACACCAGGCCGGCGAGGACGATGAAGACGCCTGCCACGACCTCGAGGACGCGTCGGTTCGTGAGTAGGACGTCGCCGAACCACGCAGCGCCGGCGCCGAACAACACGAAGACCGCCCCGAACCCGGCGACGAACGCCGCCGTGGCGCCGACGACGCGCTGTGTTCGAGCGCCCAGCTCGTCGAACCCGACGCCGGAGACGAGCGAGAGG
>JBBQXH010000252.1:0-4599 GCA_038209835.1 Gaiellales bacterium
GCAAGTACACGGCTCAGGTCACGATGACCAACCAGTTCGGTACGTCGAAGGTCCAGACGAGAAACGTCAAACTGAAGTCCTGCTAGCAAACCACTGACCACATCGATGCTCGACGTAGGGGCCGGATCACTCCGGCCCCTACGCGTCGGAGGGAGGGAACGTGAAGGTTCGAGGTGGATTCGCAAGCGTGCTGGCCGTTCTCGCGGCCGTCGTCGTGCCGAGCGCATCGAGCGCCGCTGTGGATCTCACCGTCACTCCGTCCGGGAACGCCCCGGCGTCGATCGTGATCAAGATCGACGGCGCGGAGCGGGCTCGCTGCATCTGGGACGGCTCGGCGATCACCTTCTCGACTCCCTACCCCGCGTGTACGTACGGCGACGTCATCAATCCCGGCCAGAAGGTCAGGGTCGAGTCATTCCCGCCCCCGGACGCGTCGCTCGAGTATCTCGCGTGCCCGACCACGCCGTTCAGGCCGCGCGGCAACTTCTGCGCGTTCACCGTCGTGTCGGGGCCACCCGGTGCGTTCGAGGGCAACGTCCCGCCACCGTCAAGGTGAAGTTCGAGGACGCCTCGGCGCTTACCGTCACGCTCGTCGGGTCGGGCTCCGGCACCGTCGTGAGCGCCCCGCCCGGGATCAACTGCGGCGCACCCGCGGGAGCGTGCAGCGCCAGCGTCGCCTCGGGCATCCCCATCCAGCTCACAGCGAGCCCCGCGACCGGCTCGACCCTCTCGGGCTTCACGGGCTGCCAGTGTCAGCGGCAACGTCTGCACGGTCACGGTGGGCTCCGCCACGGCGGTGACCGCGAGCTTCGAGGCCACTGACGTCGGGGCCGTCGTGACGGGCTGGAAGACGACGAAGGCCGGACGGGCCCGGACAACGCGGGTCACGATCGACGCGGATCAGGCAGTCGACGTCGCCGTCAGGATCACGCGGAAGGGGGCGGTCATCGCCTCGCGGACGGTCAACGACTTCCAGCCGGGGTCGCGCACGGTGAACGTGCCGATCCCGCGGGCGGTCAAGGGCGGCAAAGCGTCCCTGCGAGTCGTGCTGACAAACGCCGGCGGAGCCTCGAAGACGCAGACCGGCACGGTCAAGATCCCCGCGAAGGGATGGCGCCGCTCAGGAAGCGACGGCCTCGAGCACCTGCTCGGGGATGTCGAAGTTGGCGAAGACGTCTTGGACGTCGTCGTTGTCCTCCAGTGCATCGAGAAGGCGCAGCAGCGCCTTGGCGTCGGATTCGCCCTCGACCTGAACCGTCGTCTTCGGAAGCATCGTCAGCTCGGCGGACTCGAACGCGATTCCGGCAGCCGCGAGGGCCGACCGGACCGTGGCCAGATCCTCGGGCGCGGACGTCACCTGGAAGCTGGAGCCGTCCTGTGAGACGTCGTCAGCACCTGCGTCGGCCGCGGCGAGCATCAGCTCGTCCTCGTCCACGGAATCGGCGTCCACCACGATCATCCCCTTGCGCTCGAACAGCCAGGCGACCGCGCCTGACGTCCCGAGGTTGCCGCCGGACTTCGCGAACACGTGGCGGACGTCCGCCGCCGTGCGGTTGCGGTTGTCGGTCAGCGCCTCGACGAGCACCGCAACTCCGGCCGGGCCGTAGCCCTCGTAGGTGACCGTCTCGTAGGACTCGGCCTCCGTGTCTGTACCAGCCCCGCGGGCGATCGCCCGCTCGATATTGTCCTTCGGCATCGACGCGGCGCGAGCCTTCTCGATCGCGTTCTGAAGCGACAGGTTCGCGTCCGGATCCGGGCCGCCCTCGCGCGCGGCGACGATGATCGCCCGCGACAGCTTCGAGAAGAGCTGCCCGCGCTTCGCGTCGGCGGCGCCCTTCTTGTGCTTGATGCTCGACCACTTACTGTGCCCCGACACGGCTCACCTCCCTGTAAGGAGGGGTTCGTGGGGGAACCATGGGTTCCCCCACGCTGACTTGCTATGACCGGACATTCGTCTCCTCCCTGACCATTTCCAGAAAGCGTTCGTGCACGCGCGTGTCGTCGGTCAGCTCCGGGTGGAACGACGCGACGAGGTAGCGGCCCTGCCGCAGCAGCACGGGATCCTCTCCGAGCCGTGCGAGGACCTCGACCTCGGGCCCGGCGTCCTCGACCCTGGGTGCGCGGATGAAGACTCCTCGCAGCGGCCGCTCGTCGCCGGCGAGATCGAGATCCGCCTCGAAGCTCTGCACCTGGCGCCCGTAGCCGTTCCGTCGCACCGTGATGTCGAGCGCGCCGAGGAAGAGCTGATCGGGAACCCCGTCGACCGCATCCTGCGCAAGGAGGATGAGCCCCGCACACGTGCCGAAGACCGGAGCCGGAAAGTCCGAGATCGCGCCGTCGAGGCCGTAGAGGCGGATCAGCCGGCCGATCGCGGTCGACTCCCCGCCGGGGACGATCAGGCCGTCGAGGCCGGCGAGCTGCTCGGGCTTGCGAACCTCGACCCCCTCGACGCCGAGGCGGGCGAGCGTCGCCAGGTGCTCGCGGAAGTTGCCCTGGACTGCGAGGACGCCGATCTTCACGGCAGTCAATTGTACGGGCCGGCTTCCCGGCTCAGGCGATCAGGAAGTCGAGCACGAGCCGCTCGACCGCCTCCGGGCGCTCGAGCTGGAGGAAATGCCCGGCCCAATCGAGAATCTCGATGCTCGCCGCAGGCGGGAACGATTCACGGGCCGCGCGGACGACGTCGACTCCGATACAGCCGTCGTTCGCGCCGTGGATGTAGAGGAGCGGTGTCACGATCTCCGGCGACGCAGAGGCCTCCGGGCGAAGCTCACTCGGCGTCTGGCGGTAGTACTCGATCGCAGCGGCGAGGTTGCCCGGGCCTCGGAGACAGTCCTTCGCGCGGCGAATGTCTTCTGTGCCCTCGTAGCCGGGTGACCAGTCGGCCCAGAGCCGGTCGACGATGGCGAAGTCTCCCTCAGAGGCGATGCGCTCGGCTACGGGCAGCTGGAAGAGGAACGAGTACCAGCTGCGGCGCATCTGCTCGTGGCAGAAGAGGTCGAGCGCCCTCGCGCCGGTGAGCGGGACCGACAGCGCTACGGCCTGGCGCCAGCGGTCCGGTTCCGCCGCGACCGCCGTGTACGCGGCCGCGGCGCCCCAGTCGTGGCCGACGACGACTCCCGGCCGTCCGTCGCCGAGCAGCTCGTGGAGCGCGTTCGCGTCGGATGCGAGCGCGGCCATGGTGTAGTCGCCGTCCGGCGCCAGCGACGTGGGCGCGTATCCGCGGAGGTACGGTGCGACGGCCCGGAAGCCTCTTGCGGCCAGCGCCGGAGCCAGATGCCGCCACGTCCACGCGGAATCGGGGAAGCCGTGGAGGCAGAGCGCGAGGTCGCCGTCCTCAGGCCCGTCGACGAGGAGGCCGAACTCGATCCCGTTGGCGGTGAGACGCTGCTCGAGCATCCGGCGCGTCGGCGGCGAGCGGCGAGCGCTACCAGCCGCGCGTCTGCAGCAGTTCCTCGGGCGCCATCGCCGAGGAGTCGAGCCCGCGCATCGCCTCGCCGAGGCCGGCGGAGACGCGCGCGAGGATCTCCGGATCGCGGAAGTGCGTCGTCGCCTCAACGATCGCCTTCGCCATCACCGAGGGCTCGGAGCTCTTGAAGATCCCGGAGCCGACGAACACGCCGTCCGCGCCGAGCTGCATGCAGAGCGCCGCGTCGGACGGGGTCGCGATCCCGCCGGCGGTGAACATCACGACCGGCAGCCGCTGGTGCTCGGCGACCCACTTGACGAGCTCGAACGGCGCCTGCAGATCCTTCGCGGCCGTGAAGAGCTCCTCCTCCGGGGCGGAGCCGAGCCGGCGGATCTCGCCTGTGACCGAGCGCATGTGGCGCACCGCGTTCACGATATCGCCGGTGCCGGCCTCGCCCTTCGTGCGGATCATCGCCGCGCCTTCGTTGACGCGCCGGAGCGCCTCTCCGAGGTTGCGGCAGCCGCACACGAACGGCACGCGGAACTTCCACTTGTCGATGTGGTGCTCCTCGTCCGCCGGGGTCAGGACCTCGCTCTCGTCGATGTAGTCGACCTCGAGCGCCTCGAGCACCTGAGCCTCGACGAAATGCCCGATCCGGGCCTTCGCCATAACGGGAATCGTCACGGCCTCCTGGATCTCCTGGATCTTCGTCGGATCGGCCATGCGCGCGACGCCGCCCTGCGCCCTGATGTCGGCGGGAACGCGCTCGAGGGCCATCACGGAGACGGCACCGGCGTCCTCGGCGACACGCGCCTGCTCGGCGGTCGTGACGTCCATGATCACCCCGCCCTTCAACATCTCGGCGAGGCCGCCCTTCACACGCATCGTGCCGAACTCGGGCATGGGAGGGATTCTACCGCGCCTGCCGCCGAGCTCGTACGAGCCGGGAGATGTAACGGATCACGCACGGCCTTTACACGAACGCTGTGGGCATCGCAGTGATCCAGGTCCGCCAAGGACGGTCGGCACCGGCCCCGAGTCCCTCCGCGGGCCAGAACGTCACGAAACTGTGCCGATTTCGCGCGACTCTCACACGACTTCGTCACGAAACACGCACAACTTCGAAGGGGTCTGGCCCCTTTGCGGGCGGATCTCGGATACCGTGCAAACCGATGGCCCCCGCGACGCGC
>JBBQXH010000253.1:0-4587 GCA_038209835.1 Gaiellales bacterium
TGGATGGTGCGTTTGATCGTGATCGGGAGGCGTTCGTTGGGGCGCAGGTGCGTGCAGGGCTGGATCTGGTCTCGGACGGGATGCTGGAGTGGCAGGATCTGGTCCGCCCACTGGCCGAGCGGATGGCCGGGGTCGAGGCGCGCCCGCTCGTTCGGTTTCTCGACACGAACACGTTCTTTCGCGGTCTGATCGTCTCCGGGGAGCCGCGCCTTCTGGAGCCTGTCCCGCCGCCCGAGCTGTCGGCGGGCGGGTGGGTTGGCGTGCTTCCGTCCCCGTACGCCCTGGCCTACGCGGCGAGTTTCCAGGCGAACGCGACGGCGTTCGCGAGCGGGGTGCTCGTGCCTCAGATCGAGGCGTGGTTGGCGGCGGGGGCAGCGACGATCGTGCTCGATGATCCGTTCGTCGCTCGCGACTCTGACCGGCTCGACGAGCTCGCTGCCGCCCTCGACGTGTTCCCCGCGTCGTCGCGGCTGGTTCTGCGGTTGCCGTTCTCGGATGCTGGGCCGCTTCTTGGCGCGCTGCTCGAGCTGCCAGTTGGAGGGATCGGGGTTGATTTCTATGCGACGAGCTTCGCGGCGTTGCCGCGGCCGTTCCGGAAGTGGTTGCATGCGGGTGTGCTCGATGTGCGTAGCTCGCGTCTGGAGGATCCGGCCGAGGTCGCGAGGTTCGCCAAGCGGCTGGCGGCGTTTGAGCCCGAGGAGCTCTCGTTGGGCCCGAACGGAGATTTGCAGTTCGTGCCGGAGCCGATCGCTCGGCAGAAGATCGAGCGGCTCGGCGAGGCCAGGCAGCTGCTTAAGGGATCCGGATGAGTGTCCGGTTCGTCACCCGGGAGATCGGGAGTCTCGCGAAGCCGTCGTGGCGTGTGAAGGCGTTCGCCGGCCGACCGATCAAGGAGACGGATTTCGAGGAGGCCAGGCGGTGGGGCGAGCGTCTTGGGGTCGGAGGGTTTGAGCGGCTCCTCGACATGCTGGCGGGCCCAGCGCTGGGCGGGGAGGAGCTGGCGGAGATCGATGACTGGTCGTGTCGGTACGCGATCGCGCTGCTCGAGCAGGTCGGGCTCGATCTCGTCTACGACGGGGAGCAGCGTCGGTCAGAGATGTACGACCACGTGGCGCGACACGCGAGCGGGTTCGAGCAGCGTGGCGTCGTGCGCGCGTTCGACAACAAGTACTACGACAAGGCCGCCGTGGTCGCAAGACCCGAGCTGGCGGCAGCCTATGACGTGGAGGAGTTCCAGTTCGTGCGCTCGGCGACCGACCGCGGTGTGAAGGTGCCGCTGACTGGGCCGTACACGATGGTCGACTGGTCCTACGACGAGCTCTACGGGTCCCTCGGTATGCTCGGCGGCACACGGGCAGCGCGGCTGGAGGCGCGCCGGGAGTTCGTGCAAGACGTGGCCGAGCGGGTGATCCGCCCGAACGCCCTCGCTTTGGTCGAGGTCGGCGCCGACTGGATCCAGATCGACGAGCCCGCCGCCGCCACCCACGGCGACGAGGCCGACCTCGTCGTGCTCGGCTTCAACACATCGCTCGCCGAAGTACCGGCGGGGAAGAAGTCGATGCACATCTGCTTCTCCGACTACTCGACCCTCTGGCCGGCCGTCCTCGGCCTGGAGGACTGTCTGGAGCTACAGCTCGAGTTCGCCAACCGAGACTCCCACGAGCTCGGTCGAGCCAGCGACGCCCGCCCAGGATATGCGCGGACACTCGCGCTGTTCCGCCAGGACGGCTCGCCGGATGTCGGCCTCGGCGTCCTGGATATCCACTCGGACTTCGTCGAGCCGGACGAGCTCGTGCGCGACCGGATCCTCTACGCAGTCTCAGTCCTCGACGATCCCGCCCGAATCCAAGTGAACCCGGACTGCGGGCTCCGCACCCGCACCTGGGACATCGTCTACGAGAAGCTCGCGAACATGGTCGAAGGCGCCCGCCTCGCCGAGCAGGCCCTCAACGGATGACACGCCCCTAACCCAATGCTGGCTCGAGGCCGGCTGATCGAGGGGCCGCCGCTCGTGATCGACGGTGGCATGGGGGCACTGCTCGCGTCGTTGATACCGCAGCTTCCGTGTCCGGAGGAGGCGAACGTTCAGGCCCAGGGCACGGTGCTCGAGGCACATCTCGCGTTCGTCGAGGCCGGGGCGGAGGTGATCACGGCGAACACGTTCGGGGCGAACCGATACAAGCTTGCCGGGTTGTTCCTCGACGAACGATTCGAGGAGATCGTCGAGGCTGGCGTGAAGATCGCCCGAGAGGCGCGGGAGGTGTCCGGGGAGCGGGTCGTGATTGCCGGGTCGATCGGGCCGGTCGGTGACGGTCACCACCCAATCGCCGCAGAGGAGCGACGAGCGGTCTTTGCGGAGCAGGCGGAGCTACTCGATAGCCGCGGCGTCGATGTGCTCCTCTTGGAGACGTTCTCGGATCTGGGCGAGCTCGAGTCCGCGATCGATGCCGTCCGCTCGGTCTCGGCGCTTCCCGTCGTTGCGCTGTTGACGTTCGAGGATGGGGCGCAGACGCGTTCGGGGGCGACGGCTGGGGAGGCTGTGGAGAGGCTGGCTGGGCTGGCGGATGTCGTCGGGGCGAACTGCGGCAGTGGCCCGCAGGCTGCGCTAGAAGCGCTTTCCGAGATGGCTTTTCCGGCGAAGGAGCTGGGTCTGCCTCTGGCGGCGAAGCCGAACGCTGGCATGCCTTCTCGCCAGGCGGGGCGGCTTGTGTACCCGAACGCATCCCCGAGGTACTTCGCCGAGTTCACGGCCCGAGCGGTCGAGCTCGGCGCACGGCTCGTCGGCGGCTGCTGCGGCACCACGCCGGCGCAGATCGCTGCGATCAGGTCTGCGATCGACGAACGCCGTGAGCCGCGTATGCCCTTGTGGGCGATCGCGCGCGAGGAGCCGGTGGCGCGCGAGCGTGCCGCCTCGATCTCCGAGCTCCAACGGCGCCTCGATGCGGGGGAGTGGGTCGTGTCGGTCGAGCTCGACCCTCCCAAGGGCGCGAACCTCGCGGGATTGCTCGACGCCGCAGCGCTTCTGCGCGACTCAGGGGCCGTCGATGTGGTCGACGTGAACGACAACCCGATGGGACGCGCCAGGATGGGGTCCCTCGTGACCGCGGCCGTCATCCAACGCGAGACCGGGATCGAAACCATCCCGCACCTCACACCCAGAGACGCGACCCTCATGGGCCTCGAATCCCAACTCCTCGGCGCTCACGCCGACGGCATCCAGAACGTCCTTGCCGTCACGGGCGATCCTCCGAACATCGGCGACTACCCGGGCTCGCGTGGCGTCTACGACGTCGACTCGATCGGTCTCACCGGGCTGCTCACTCGGCTGAACACCGGCTACGACTCCACGGGGAAGGCCATCGACACCGGTACGTCGTTCTATGTCGGCGTTGCCGTCAACCCGGCAGCAGAAGATCTCGAGACGGAGATCGACCGGTTCCGCCGAAAGATCGACGCCGGCGCCAGGTTCGCGATGACCCAGGCGCTCTTCGACCTGGCCTTCCTCAACCGATTCCTGGAGGCCATCGGCGACTCACCGATCCCGCTGCTGGTCGGGATCTGGCCACTACGCAGCTTCCAGCTCGCCTACCGCCTCCACAACGAAGTCCCCGGAATCACTATCCCCGACCACATCCAACAGCAACTCGCCGACGCCGGCCGTGGCGCCCACGAGGTCGGTCTCGAAATCGCCCGAGCCCTCTACGACGGAGCCCGAGACTACGCTGCCGGCGCCTACGTGATCCCACCATTCAAAGAGCCGCTCGCGGCCCTCGAGTTGCTCTCGCCCTAACCAAGCCCTATCCCGAGCAGGGTGTCCTGTCGCCCGTGAGATCGCGCAGGTAGGCGAGCGGCACGACGCCGCAGCCGACGAACGCGCTCCCGTACGAGACAGTCACCCAGCGCCAGCCTCCGCTCGCCGTCGGAACCTGCTGCACGACGAACTGCTGGCCCTGAATCGTGTCCTCGAACGGCGGCTTGGGAACCTCGTTGGCCGAGGCGAATGGCGCGATGTCGATGCCGAAGAGCCGGACGGTGGTGACACGGATTCCCTTCACCTGGATCTTCGGGCGAACGCTCCTTGGAATCGCCAGCAGCACGGCCTGCGTGATAGCACGCTTCTGCGCGGAGCTCGGCGCCCTCGAAGCGAGCGCGGGGCCTGCAACGAGCCCGAGCGCGAGGGCGACGACGATGAGGATCACGGGGATACGTACGCGCATGAGCTTCTCCTCCCAGGGTGTGCAGCGGACGTCAGCGTAACGCAGAACGATCAGACCCTGAGATCGCCGTCAAGATGTCGTCTGCCACCCAGTAACGTCGTCCTCCACGGCCGGAAGCGCCCATGTCTCGTAACCAAGCCCGGGCTTCAAGCTGGTGGATGAGGCGGGTCGCGCCCTGGACGGTTATGTCCAACGCAGTGGCCACACGGCGAGTGGTAACGATCGGGTTCGCGAACAGCAGATCGACCACTTCGACGATTCTGCTTCTCGAGCCCGCGGCCTGAGCACGGTAACTCTCACGGAGGTCGTTCAGGTGTTCGGCCTGCGCGATGGATTCTTCTGCCTGAACCCCCACCGCGGTCAGAAAGAA
>JBBQXH010000254.1:0-4584 GCA_038209835.1 Gaiellales bacterium
TAATCGCTGCCCGCACAGCGGCGCTCCGCTCTGTCTCGGGACGGTCAGAGAGCGCGTCTCCGGTGGCCCTGGCCACTACGCGCTGACCGGAGAGCCGATCTTGCGCTGCCCCTGGCACGGCTGGGAGTTCGACCTCGAGACGGGACGCTGCCGCGATGACCCCACGATGCGAGTCGCCGTCTACCCGGCCGAGATGCGAGACGGACGCGTGCTCGTCGAGGCGTGAGCAGAGCCTAGGCGATCGCGCCGCTACGGACGAGGTCGACCACGGGCTGGAGATCCTGGGGTACGGAGTCGCCCACGTCCATGAACGCCACGCGCTCCCGGACGAGCGCGAAAGCGCGGCCCGTGGCCTCTCCGAGCGCAGGCTTTCCGCGCAGGTCGACCGCCTGCGAGGCTAGGACGAGCTCGATCGCCACGAGTCGCTCCGTCAGCGAGACCATCTCGGCCAGCCGGCGCGCGGAAAGCGGGGCCATCGTCATTCGGTCCTCGATGCCCTCGGCGTGCATCGTCGATACGAGCTCGTACGACACGGGCTGAGCGAGCAGCCTCGCCTCGGCGGCGAGCGCCTGGGCGGGAACGCCGAATTCGGATGGCGAGTTCTCGGCCAGTCCGGAGCGTGGCGCGAGCCCCTCGGGCAGGCCGGTCAGATGTGTCTGCAGCAGCTTTACCGAGCGCTCGCAGGCGGCCGCGATCACCGGCGCGAGGCCGATCCGCAAGTAGTCGAGGGCGGCCGCCAGCGGCAGCACGTCGAAGTTCGCGACGGAGACGATCCTCTCCTCGGCGGGCACGGGGAGCGGGTTGTCCTGGGATCCGTTCAGCTCGATGTCCACGGCCCGCCGGGTGAAGGCGAGGACGTCGCGCAGCGCCCCGTGCATCTGCGGGATGCAGCGGAAGGTCACGGGATCCTGAAGGTTGCGGGCGGCGCCCTCCTGCCAGAGGTAGCTCCCTGCGAGCACGCGTCGCAACCGCTCGACGGTCGCGGCGAGACCCGGGTACGGGCGCGTCTCGGGCACGCGCGGATGGAGAATCGTCAGGTTGGCGGCGAAGGCCTCGAGCGAGAGCGCGCCCGCGACATCGAGCGCGTCGGCCAGCCGGGTCGCGTCGGCAACGGCGAGTGCTGCGAGGCTCGTCGAGAACGCGCCGCTGTTCAGGAGGGCGATGCCCTCCTTGGGGGCGAGCATCTCCTCGCCGACCAGACCGTGCGCGAGATCCGCCATCGGCGCCAGGTCGGCCAGGCCGACCGAGCCGAGCGACCGGACGGCCGGCACCCGATTCTCGTTCAGCGCCGTGACGACCCGCTCGGCGAGCTGTGGACGTGCGCCGGGCAGTCCCGTCGCGAGTGCGTTCGATAGCCGCACCATGGCACCGCGGACGACGTCGTCGGCAAACGGTGGCCCCTGCCCGGTCCTGTGGTTGAGGATCATCAGGCGGTTGAACTCGCCGTGCTCGCTCGCAGCGATCCGGATCTTCTTCCGCATTCCGACGCCGGTGGTCAGGCCGTACACGGCATCGCCGCGCTCGAGCACTCGCTCGACGAGCGCCCGCGACTCCCTCATCTGCTCGACGGCTCCGGCGGAGAGCTCGACCGGCTCGCCATCCCTCGCGACGCGGACGAACTCGTCGAGCGTGAGGGCGTGGCCCGTGAGGACGACCGTCATCCCCAGACCGCGCGCGCCGTCTCGGCGATCGTGCGCAGCTTCGCCCGCTCGTCCTCGATCGAGAGGGCATTGCCAACGATCGAGGTCGCGAACCCGCACTGCGGCGACAGCGCCAGGCGGTCGAGCGAGATGATCTTGCTCGCCTCCTGCAGGCGCCCCGTGAGCTCGTCGACCGTCTCGCGCCGCCCCGTCTT
The DNA here is from genome assembly GCA_038209835.1 of Gaiellales bacterium. Classification (GTDB taxonomy): domain Bacteria; phylum Actinomycetota; class Thermoleophilia; order Gaiellales; family Gaiellaceae; genus JBBQXH01. The sequence continues at coordinate 1,856 of JBBQXH010000254.1, forward strand.
CGTCGTCACGAGGCCGAGGACGGCCACCTTGTCCTCGGGGACGTGCGCGAGCGGCGCGAAATCGCCCGAGCGCTCGTCATCGTACTCGAGCATCAGCCGCTGCGCGTTGATGTTCGGGAAGACGCGCGCGGCCAGCCACTCGTAGCCGCCGGAGACGAGCCAGCGACTCGCCTGGTTCCCCCTGCACAGGTGGAAGCTGAACGTGACGCCGGGGTGATTCCCGATCACGTGGTTGTCGAGCTCGAGCCCCATCTCGAGCCAGCGCTCGGCGGGCCAGCCCCGGCTGGCGTAGAAATCGCGCCAGGCAGGATCGACGAGAAGCGGGTACTGCGGCGCGTCGATCTGGATCGCTGTGGCGCCGAGCGCGACGAGCTCGTCGACCTCCTCCCGCAGGATCTCCGCGACGTCCTCGAGGTAGGCGCCGAGCGTCGGATACGCGTCCGGCGCCCGTTGCTCGTCGTACAGGCTCGACAGCATGCTCGGGCTCGGAAGGGTCACCTTGAGGATCCTGTCCGTGCGTGCGCGGGCGTAGACGAACTCCTCGGTCGAGAGCCCCCGGCGGCGGCGGAGCTTGTCGACGACCGCGATCGGCGGCCGCTCGAGCTTTCGGTCACCGACCTCGTCCGAGTGCCAGTCTCCCCAGAGGAATGCGTCGATATCCCACTCGGAGAACCCGTCGACGGCCGAGGGAAGCTGGCTCTGAAAGGACAGCCGGCGCATCTCGCCGTCGGTCACGACGTCGAGTCCCGCATCCTCCTGCAGGCGCAGGGCGAGGTCGACCGCAGCGTCCTCGGCCCGTTTGAAGTCGGCCGGCGCCAGCTCGCCGCGCTCGAAGGCCTCGCGAGCCGCGAGCAGCTCGGGCGGGCGAAGCAGGCTGCCGACGACGTCGCTGCGGGGGGTCATGGCTCGAGTCTACTTCTGTGTAACGCTCCCGCTGCGGAGGGCGTCTGTACGTTTGCCCGGGTACAATTTCGGGAAGCCCGGGTCTGACCTATGCCAGACATCCTCGTCGTCTGCCCGCAAGAGCGGGATCTGCAGGCCATCCGGGCGGCCGGTCTCGACGCGCGCTACACCATCCACTTCGTCGGCGGAGACCTCGATGCGATCGATCTCTTCGACCCCGTCGCCTTCGTGGAGGAGACGGACTCGATCCCGGCCGACGGAGTGTTCGGGACGAAGGATCGCTCCGCGCTTCTCGCAGCCCTGATCGCCGAGCGCAGGGGACTTCCCGGGCCGAGCTCTCGGGCGCTCATCGCCTGCCAGTTCAAGCCGACCGCTCGGGCCATTCAGCGGGCCACGATGCCGGCGGCGACGCCCCGGTTCGCGCTCCTCGACGGGCGCCCGCCGTTCGGTCCGCCGTTCTTCGTCAAGCCCGTCGTCGGCCGCCTGTCGCAGCGGGCCCGAAGGATCGATCACCCGGGCGAGATCAACGCTCTCGTCGACGTCGACGAGTACATGATCGGGTACGCACGTATCGCGGAGCTCGCCGGCCTCCATCCGGACGCGGTCCGCGGCTTCCTCGCCGAGGAGCTCCTCGACGGGGAGGAGTTGACGCTCGAGGGATACGTCTTCGGCGGTGAGACAACGACGATCGGCGTGACCGATTCGGTGAAGTATCCCGGGACGAACAGCTTTGCCCGGTTCGAGTACCCCTCGGCGCTTCCACAGGAGCGTCAGGACGAGCTCTCGGACGTCACGGCGCGTGTCCTGCAGGCGCTCGGGTTCGACGGGGGCTTCTTCAACGCGGAGTTCTTCATCCCGACCGATGGTAGGCCCGCCCAGATCATCGAGGTCAACGCAAGGATCTCCTCGCAGTTCTGGCCTCTCGTCGAGGCGGTCGACGGCCAGTCGACCTATGAGGCGCTCTTCAGGCTCGCGTGCGGCGAGGACCCGGCCTGGGTGACAGGCGAGCGCCGCGGCGTTGCCATCTCGTGCTGCATCCGCATCTTCGAGGACGCGATGGTGCGCGCGGTTCCCGACCCCGAGGACGGCCTCGAGCTGCTCGTCCGTCCGGGTCTGCGATTCTCGGAGCAGGGACGAAACGACGCGCAGAGCTTCCGCCTCGCGATCTTCGACGAGTTCGGCGAGACGCGGATCGAAGCGAGGGAGCGCTGTCGCCAGCGTGCAGACCGGCTGCTCCAGGGCTTCGATCTCGACCCCGTGGCGGCCGCCGTCGCCAAACCCTGACGCCGTGGACGGGCCTTGACGCGGCTCGGCTACGCGATCCTCTTCGTCTCGGATCTCGAGCGCTCGATCGCCTTCTACCGTGACGTCGTCGGGCTCCCGTTCCGCTTCGCGAACGAGAGCTACGCGGAGTTTCCGACTGAGGGCGCCAAGTTCTCGCTCTACGCACGCTCGCATCTCCAGGAGTTGATCGGGCGCGACGCGCCAGCGGGCGAGGCACCATGGCCGCAGGGCGAAGTCGCGTTCTTCTGCGACGACGTGGACAGCGAGCACCGGCGACTCGTTGAGGCCGGCGTCACCGTCCTTGCGCCGCCGACCGACCGGCCGTGGGGCGAACGGACGCTTCACATCGCCGATCCAGACGGCTACGTCGTCGAGCTGACCGAGCGTTAGCCGGCTGAGAAGCGACGCGGACGCTGCTGCAGCGTTGGCGCACGTTCGACCCGCGCGCGCAGGCGCGGTTTGTCACCCAGCCGTTCGTGCCCGACGATGTCGCCCGAGCGTGAAGAACGAAGCGACGGACCGCGCCCGGTCGCAGTCTCTCG
>JBBQXH010000255.1:0-4581 GCA_038209835.1 Gaiellales bacterium
CGAGCGGCGCCTACTACATGAGTCCGAAGATTCGCAAGCGAATCGGCTACCCGGGGCAGCCGGCGAACCCGCTGTACCCCGACGAGGCCGACTGGGATCTCCGAGGTGCCATCCTCGAGCCGGTGGTGGAGCGAGGCCCGATCTACCGGCGGGTATAGGAGATGCGTCGCGCTTCCGCTCTCCCGCAGCGCGCCGACGTCCTGATCATCGGCGCGGGCGCGTCGGGCGCGGTCGCCGCCCGCTACCTTGCCGAGCGTGGCTTCGACGTCGTCTGCCTCGAGCAGGGAGGCTGGCTCAGCGCGTCCGACTACCCGGGCGACAAGCCGGAGTGGGAGCTCGCGGCCGCCAAGCAGTGGCACCACGATCCGAACGTGCGCGGCCTCCCGGTCGACTATCCCTGCGAGGTATCCGGGGCGGAGGTCGCACCGCTCATGTTCAGCGCGGTCGGCGGAAGCACGATCCACTACGGCGGCCACTGGGTACGGCTGCTCCCCTCCGACTTCCGGGTCAGGACCCTCGACGGCGTCGCGGACGACTGGCCGATCACGTACGAGGAGCTCCAGCCCTACTACGAGCGGGCGGAGCTCGACTTCGCCGTGGCGGGGCTCGCCGGCGATCCCGCCTACCCCGATGGGGCAGGCCCACCCCTTCCGGCGCATCCGATCGGCAAGGCAGGCCGGAAGGCGGCCGAGGGGATGAACCGTCTCGGCTGGCATTGGTGGCCCGGCCCGCAGGCGATCGCCTCGCGTGACACCGGGAACCTGCGGCAGTGTGCCCGGTTCGGAACGTGTGAGAGCGGCTGTCCCCACGGTGCCAAGGCGTCGGTCGATCTGACGCACTGGCCGGTCGCGATCGGCCACGGCGCGCGCCTCGTGACGGGTGCCCGGGTCCGGGAGATCACGACCGATCCGACTGGTCTCGCGACCGGCGCGCTCTGGATCGACCGCGACGGAGCCGAGCATTGGCAGGAGGCCGACGTCGTTCTGGTTGCGGCAAACGGCGTCGGCACTCCGCGCCTCCTTCTCCTTTCGGCCTCGCCCGACCATCCCGATGGTCTTGCCAACTCGTCAGGGCTCGTGGGGAAGCGCCTCATGCTGCACCCGTGCGCAAGTGTGGTCGGCGTCTACGAGGAGCAGCTCGAGAGCTGGCTCGGCCCGGTCGGGCAGCTGATCCAGTCGATGGAGTTCTACGAGTCGGATCCCGACCGAGGGTTCGTCAGGGGCGGGAAGTGGGACCTCATGTCGAGCGGCGGCCCGATGCGCATGGTCGATCTGGCCGGTGAACGCACCGGAGCCGATCTCCAGCGCTTCCTCCAGGGAACGCTCGGGCACGCGATCGACTGGGGAACGATCGCCGAGGATCTCCCGACCGAGGACAACACGGTGACCCTCGACACGGCGCTTACGGACACCGACGGGATTCCGGCGCCGCGGATCACCTACCGCATACCCGAGAACACGCGACGGCTCATGGACTTCCACATGGACCGGATGACCGAGGCTCACGAAGCGGCGGGCGCCCTCCAGACGATCCCGTTGCCATTGCTCGACGACCAGCCCGGCCATCTTCTCGGTACTGCGCGAATGGGCGATGACCCTGCAAACTCCGTGGTCGACCCCTTCGGTCGCACGCACGACGTTCCGAACCTCTACATCCTCGACGGCAGCGTCTTCGTGACTGCGGGCGGGTGCAATCCGACCGCTACGATCGCGGCTCTGGCGCTGCGGTTCGCGGAGGAGATCGCCCGCCGCGCACCGCTGCAGCAGGTCCCCGCATGACTCCCGAACAGCGCGAGACCTTTGCGGCGCTCGCCGATGTTCTCCTTCCGGCGGCCGACGGAATGCCCGCCGCGAGCGAGGTCGACGTCGCCGGCAGGTGGCTCGACCGCGTGCTGCGTGTGCGTCCCGATCTCGAGCCGCGCCTGGAGAGGGTTCTCGCCCTCGTGGACGGCAACGCTTCCCAGGCCTCCGTCGAGCGCGTCCGGGAGGAGGATCCGGCCGGCCTGCAGACGCTCGTCCTCGTCGCGACCGGCGCGTACACGATGAGCCCGAAGGTGCGCCGCCGTCTCGGCTACCCGGGCCAGCGCCCGCGACCCGCCTATCCGGACGAGGCCGAGTGGGACCTCCGGGGCGGGCTGCTCGACCCGGTTGTCGAGCGTGGGCCGATCTACCGCCGCATCCCGTAGAGCGAAGCGACTACCTGCCGGCGACCGGCTGGGCGAGCGTGCGTGCGTGTCGCAGGAGCGTCGGCGCCGCGACCAGCCCGGTTGCGAGGATCGTGGCGGCCATGCCGACGTACAGCGTTCGGAGCGCAACGGTCTCCGACAGCGCGCTCGCGATCGCCGAGCCGGCCGTCAGCGCGAGCATCACCAACATCCGGCCGAAGATTCCGACGGTTGCCTGCAACTCGAGGGGAGCGCGCCGCTGTCGCTCGCCGATGTACGCGGCCGTTGTCACCACTGTCGCGAGCTCGAGCCCGCAGTACGCGATGAGCGCGACGGCGAGGTTGGTCGAGACACCGAACACGGCCGTCGCGACCGCAGCGACCGGAATCCCGCGAACGAGGATCTTCAGGCCCCCGATCCGACGGTCGAGGCGATCGACGATCGGCGGTGCGAGCAGCCCCATCAGACCGCCGGCGGCGACAATTGCTCCAGCCGCGCGCGAGCCCAGGCCGAGCTCCTCCCGCAGGAACGGAACGGCGAGAGCCCAGGCGCCCGCCGCCGCGACGCTCCATGCGATCCCGAGGAAGGTCACTGACCGCAGCACCGGGTCGCCGAAGATCGTCGTCATCCCGGCGCGGATGATCGCCGAAGGCGTCCGGGACGACCCGCTCCCCGAGCCGGCCGTGCGCATCGCGCGAATGGCGACGGCAGCAATCGCCAACCCAGCCGACTCGACGATCAGAGCCTTGGCCGGGCCGATCGTCGCGATCAGCGCGCCGCCGAGAGCCGGACCCGCCACCAGCCCGACAGCCCAGGCGGCGCCGAGTGTTGCCTGTCCGTAGACGATCCCCTGCTTCCCGACGATCGCGACCAGGACGCCGAAGACTGCGGCGTCGGCGAAGACCCGGCCTGCGCCGATTGCAAACGCGGCACCGAGAATGAGCCCGATCGGCGGCACTCCCGCGAACGCCCAGAGCGGGACGAGCAGCGCGACGACCGCCTGAAGCGCGTGGGAGAGCCAGATCACGCGGCGTTGCTGAAACCGGTCGCCGACGACGCCGGCCGCGAGGCCGAACACGACGTACGGAAGGGTTGTCAGGCTGAAGACGAGCCCGGCGAGCGCCGTCGAGCCGTGGTTCTCGAGAACCAGCCACGGGAGCGCGACCGCCGAGATGCCGTGCGCAGCGAAGCTCAGGGCTTGTCCGGCAAGCAGGAACCGCCCGTCACGGGTGGCGAGGGGGGAGGCTCTCTGGTGAATCTCCGTGGACATCGGCCAGGCCAGCGTAACGACCTACGTCGCATCGGTTCCGGCGCGGACGCTGCGCGTCGCTTCGCTCCTTGTATCGCCGCCTGGCGGCGGCGATGAAGCTTCGCGTCCTGGCTCCTTCGGCGCGTCCGCTGCGCGGCGCGCTGCCGCGCGCCTTGCTTATTCGTTCGTCCAGACGAGGCAGCAGGCGTCGCGGCGGATCCGCTTCGCGATGCGCCTGAACGACCACCTGTTCATCTGTGTCCGATCGGAGCCGAAGACGACTAGCCCAACCCCCGTGTCGCGGATCACCACGAGCGCGGCTTTGACCGGGTTCGGATTGTGGAACACGTACTGCGTCACCCGCACGCCGAGATCTCTCGCGTCCCGCGTGATGTCGTCGGCATCCGTTCGGGTGATGCCTTCGCCGAACGACCGAGCAACATGGGACGCAGGATTTCCGAGCGCGACCGGCACGGCTGTGCAGATGAAGAGCTCCGCGCCTGTCTGCACCGCGGTCTCGACCGCGAAGTCGACGGCGACCTTGTCGAACGGGACGTTCACCGTGAGGAGCATGACCGGCTTGACGTCCTGGGCGACTTCCACTCCGCCAGGTGCTCCAGCGCGATCGAGCGTCCCGCTTTTCATGGCTCGGTCGCCTTCAGATCCCAGGCCGGCAGCTCGCCTGCTCCCCGGAAGACGCGACGGCGAAACGGCGGCCCGATGAGCCGGAACCAGAGAAGTCCCGTGAGAGGGCCGACGATGGCGGCTCCCTTCACGCCCCAGAGCAGAAAGCCTGCGAGCGTGAAGCCGACGACGAAGATCAGCCCGATCGTGACGTAGAGCCACATCCGCGTCTGGGCGCGCTGCACGGCAAAGAGGTCGCCCCGAGGGAGCGTCGAGGTGTCGTACTGCCGGCCGCACGAGCACGCGACAACGTCACCGAAGTTGGCCTTGTTGACCTCGCCGCATTCGCAGCGAATGGTGATCGGGATCGACATAGGACGACCTCCGTCGATTGTACGCTTAAAGAACTGGTTTCAAAATGAGCTTTGGAGCTTTCGGTAGCAGATCAGGCAGCAGCCGAGCGCGAGGAATGCCCGGTGCATGTCCGCTCGCCGCTCGTAGCGGACGAGCAGTCGGCGCATCCCGTGCAGCCAGGCGAATGTGC
>JBBQXH010000256.1:0-4569 GCA_038209835.1 Gaiellales bacterium
TGTCGCCGAAGACGAACGCGAACACGCGCTCGCCGCCGTCCCGGACGATCGCGGGAGCGGTGTTCCCGCCGACGCTGATGATTCCGCCGGCCGTTGATACGAGCTGGGCCACCGCCGGCCCCGCGTCCGCGGTGGTCAGTACCTGGATGTTGAGGCCATCGTCGAGCAGTTCCTGCGCCGTGGTCAGCGTCTGCGTCTGGTCACCCTTGTTGTCCTTCGTCACGATCTCGACCGTCACGGGGCCGCCGGCGGCGTTGATCTCCTGCGCCGCAAAGTCCATCCCGTTCTTCAGCGGTGAGTCATATGCCGCGTACGGGCCCGAGAGGGCAGCCGAGAACCCGATGCGCAGGGTGAGGGCCTCGCCACCTCCGGCCGTCGTGCCGCCACCCGCTGCGGCTCCCGTGTCGGCAGGCGCGCTCGTATCGGCCGGTTGCGTGTCGTCGCTACTGGAACTGCTGCCGCCGCACCCCGCGGCTGCGACTGCGAGGCCGAGCGTGAGCACCACGCCCAGCAGAATCATCAGTCGTCGTTTCATTCCCTCTCCTCCTCTTCCTCGCCGTTCCTCGGTGTTGTGTCCGCGGTCGATGGCGCCGCGGTCCCCAGGTAAGCCTCGATCACTGCGGGATCGCGACGGACCTCTTCCGCCGTTCCCTCGCTGATCGTCCTTCCTTCAGCTAAGACGTGGATGCGCTCGCAAAGTCGCATGATCAGCCGCAGGTCGTGGTCGACGATGAGAACCGCGCAGCCCTCGTCGTCGCGGATCGCCCTGATCGTCTCGAGTAGGGAGTCCGACTCCGCTTCGTTCATTCCGGCTGCCGGCTCGTCGAGGAGCAGGAAGAGCGGCTTCCCGGCGAGCGCCCGCGCGATCTCGGCTCTACGCTGCTGCCCGTAGGCGAGGGTCACGGCGAGCCGATCCGCGTTCTCGGTGAGGCCCAAGCGCTCGAGCAGTTCGGGGACGCTCTCTGGATCGTGGCCGCGGCTGACAGCGCCGACCTCGACGTTCTCGGCCACGGTCATCTCGGAGAAGAGGCGGATCTGCTGGAATGTCCGCCCGACACCGAGGTGCGCGAACTCATGCGGCTTCTGACCCGTCGCGTCCACACCGGCGACGGAGATGCGTCCCTCGGTCGGGCGGAGAACGCCGCTCGCGAGGTTCAGCAGTGTCGTCTTACCGCTCCCATTCGGGCCGATCAGGCCGAGGATCTCCCCCTCTCGCACGCGGAGGCTGACGCCGTCGAGCGCTCGTAGGCCGCGGAAGTGCTTCGCCGCGTCTTCGACCTCGAGGGTGGACATCGATCAGCTACCCGGTGGGTCGATGACGATCGTGGGGAAATGGGCTATTGCTCTGTCCTAATCGCCGATCGAGCCTCCCACGTCGCGTCGATCCGGTCAAGTCGGGATACGATCGGCCGATGTCCGATCCGGCGGCTGAACCAGGCACATCCCTTTGCGACGCCGTCCTGGCGCGGGAGAATGCGGTTCTCGCGGACGTGCTCAAGATCCGCTTCTACCCGTTCGTCGCCGCAGCCGCTCACGGCGTCCGGATGTCGGATGCGGACGGGAGAGAATACCTCGACCTGACCGGCTCAGCCGGAGTCGCTCAGACCGGCTACGGCCACCCGCGCGTCACGACGGCGATCGAAGACGCTCTGCGGAGACATCCCACGGGAATGCTGTGCTGCCATTCCCACGAGGCCGCGGTCGAGCTTGGAGAGCGCCTCTGCGAGCTGGTGCCGGGCGAGTTCGAGAAGAAGGCATGGTTCGGGACGACCGGCTCGGACGCCAATGACTGCGTGGCGCGGCTCCTTCCGATGGCGACGGGGCGCCGGCGTCTGATCACGTTTGTCGGCGGCTACCACGGCACCACGACCGGTTCTGCGAGCCTGTCGGGGCACCAGGCCCAGTCTGCCGTCATCGGCGGGGGCAACGTGACGAAGGTGCCGTACCCCGACCCGTACCGGTGCGCGTTCGGGCCCTGTGACCGCGAGGGGTGCTCGCTCCGGTGCCTCGAGCATCTCGAGCGGTATGCGCTCGGGGCCACCTCGCCGGCGGAGGACACGGCCGCGATCCTGATGGAGGCGATCCAGTCCGACGGGGGCGAGGTCGTGCCTCCCGCCAACGTGATTCCCGCCCTGCGCGGGCTCTGCGATCGGCACGGGATCTGGCTCGTCTTCGACGAGGTGAAGACTGGCCTCGGGCGCACCGGCAAGATGTTCGCGTTCGAGCACGCGGATGTCGTCCCCGACGCGGTGACACTGGGGAAGCCCCTCGGCGGCGGGCTGCCGCTCTCGGCGGTCGTCGGCCGGCGTGAGTTGCTCGACGTGCCGACGTTCAGCCTCTTCACGCTTGGAGGCTCGCCGGTTCCATGCGCGGCGGCGCTCGCGGCGCTCGACGTGATCGGCGACGAAGGCCTCGCCGAGAACGCCGCGCAGATGGGGCTGAGGCTGATCGACGGGCTCCGGACGATTCAGGATCGATCGCGTCTCATGGGGGATGTCCGCGGACGCGGACTCATCATCGGGATCGAGCTCGTGCGGGATCGCGAGACGAGAGAACCCGCTCCCGTCGATGCTCATCGTGTGGTGTACCGTTGCTTCGAGCTTGGTCTTCTGACCCTCTATGCGGGCCTCATGGGGAACGTCATCGAGTTGACGCCTCCGCTCACGATCTCCGAGGAGGAGGTCGATGAGGCGCTCTCGATCTTCGAGCGAGCGCTCGCCGATGTCGAGGCGGGGCGGTTCGACGACGCGAAGCTCGCGCCCTATGCAGGCTGGTGACCCGCTTGGAGTTGCATAGGATCGCTGCTCGATGACTCCCGAAGAGCTGAGAGAGGCTGGAGTCCGGCTCGTTGGCCTCGTCCTCGTCGACAACGCGGGGATCGCCCGCATGAAGTGCGTCCCGATCGACCGCTTCGCCCGCGCCTGCGAGCGCGGGATCGGCTGGTCGAGCGTCTGGGGCCTCTCGCTCGGCGACGACTCGTTCGCCCACGACCCCGGCCTCTACAGCCCCTCGGGCGACGTCCGGCTCCGCGCCGATCCGGACGCGGCTGTCGCGGTTGGCTGCGCGCCCGGCTGGGGCTGGGCGCCGATCGATCATCACGAGCAGTCGGGAGAGCCCTGGGCGGGATGCCAGCGGCACTTCCTGCGGCGCATGGTGAGTGAGGCCGAAGCGGCGGGTATCGAGCTGATGGCCGCCTGGGAGCTCGAGTTCTCGGTCGGCAGAGACGAGCGTGGCGAGTTCGTCCCGCTTCACCGCGGGCCCGGGTACGGCGCGGCGACCTTCGGCGAGACGGGCGGCTTCCTGCTCGCGCTGGCGGACGCGCTTCAGCAGTCAGGCATCAGCGCCGAGCAGGTCCATGTCGAGTACGCCGACGGCCAGATGGAGATCTCGCTGCCTCCCGCTGACGCCCTCCGCGCCTGTGACACGTCGATTCTCGCTCGCCACGTGATCCGCTGGGTCGCTGCCCAGCAGGGACTGCGGGCGAGCTTCTCGCCGCGCGTGGTCGCCGGCTCAGTCGGGAACGGCTCTCACATCCACCTGAGCGTGTGGCGCGACGGCGTCAATCGGTTTGCGGGCGGTGGAGGCCAGGAGGGCCTTCATCCTGACGGCGAGCAGTTCGTTGCGGGCATGCTCAGGCACCTTCCGGCGCTGACCGCCCTCGGAGCCCCGACCGCACTGTCGTACGAGCGGCTGCAGCCCTCGCACTGGGCGGGCGTCTACGCCTGCTGGGGCAACGAGAACCGTGAGGCGGCGCTGCGGCTCGAGGGCGCCGGCGGCGCCTCCTCAGCGACATCGGCAAACGTCGAGTGGATGTCGGTCGACGGCGCGGCAAACCCGTATCTTGTAACAGGTGCGCTGATCGCGGCGGGTCTCGACGGACTCGCCGAGAGACTCGAGTTGGCCCCGGCCGTCTCGGAGGATCCGGCCGACCTCTCCGGGGCGGATCTCGCCGCTCTCGGAATCGTGCGTCTTCCGGAGGCCCTCGAGGCGGCGGCCGAGGCGTTCGCCGCCTCGAGCATGGTGCGCTCGGCGATGGGGGACTACCTGCACGACCGAGTGGCGGCCGTTCGCCGCGCCGAGGCGGCCACGGCCGACGGGCTCGACGAGGAGACCCTCGTCGCCAACTACCGCTGGAGGTACTGATGGTTCCGATCGATCTCACCGGAGCGCCCGTCGTCGATGCGCACTGCCATCCCTGGCGCAACGGCGAGCGTGTCGTCCAGGATCCGCTCGGCTTCGAGGACAGGGTCACGATGATGGGGATGTGCTTGATCTCGTCCGGTCTGCTGGACGGCGAGGGCGAGGCGCATCTGCGCCTTCTCACCGAATCGACACCGTTCGCTCTCACAATGCGCCGGCGGCTCGCCGAGCACCTCGGGTGCGACCCGGCGAAGGAGGCGGTCGCAGCGGCGCGCCAGGAGGCCTTCGGCGCCGACCCGGTCGCCTACAACCGGCGCCTGTGGGAGAGCGCGAACGTCGCCGGACTCATCTACGACGAGGGTTATCCCCAGCCGAGCATCGGGCGCGACGACTTCGCCGCCGACAGTGCCGCCGTCGTCCACCGTGTCG
>JBBQXH010000257.1:0-4566 GCA_038209835.1 Gaiellales bacterium
GAAGAAGGCGAAGCCCCGCTCGTCGAGGCCGCGCAACAGGACGACGCGCGCTGAGGGCTCGGCCGCCGCAGTTGCCGTCGCCACCACCATGGCATCGGCGTTCGTGATCCCGGCGGCGCGAGCAGCCTCGAGCCAGACCCGGAACTGCGCGATCGGGTCCGGGTCGACCGACCGCTCGTCGAGCTCCGCACTCACTTCGCTGCGACCGTCCGGACCAGGGGATCGAAGCGCGGCGAGTCCATGATCGCCGTGGCACGGCCCCACCGCTGCATCGCCCAGGCCCAGAAGTCGTAGTCGATCTCCGAGATCTGCTGCTGGATCGCCGCCCACAGCGTCCAGCCCATGTCGGACACCAGCGCGTTCAGCTCCATCCGGGCGAGGAGTGCCTCGTCGGCGGCTCCGAAGTACGCCTCGCAGAGCACGGCGCGGAGCTCGTCGTCGAACTCGCACTCCTGCGCCGTGTTCGCCAGCTCGAAGGTCGGATCGTTGTTTCCGGAGTATTCGTAGTCGAGAAGCCAGAGCCGCTCGCCGTCGTCGATGTAGTTCTCGGCGAGGAGGTCGTTGTGGCAGGGCACGGTGGGGAGGGGGTTCGCCCGCATGGCACGCTCGACCTCGGCGATCGTCGGCATCCGCTCGCGGAACCCGTCCGGGATCCGGATCCTGCGCTCGTCGCAGAGACGCAGATAGCTCTCGGTCACTCGGAACATGTCGAAGTCGAGCAGAGATCGGGAGCCGGCATGAAGCTGCCTGATCGACGCGGCCATCCGGCGAGCCATCTCCTGGGAGCGGAGCGACTCGCCGGACATCGTCTCACCATCGATGTATTCGAGCACCATCACCTCGAGGTCAGGCAGGTGCTCGAGCACGGCCGGGCCGACTCCCGCGGCCGCGGCCGCCAAGGCATTCGCGTGCTCGTTGGCCCGGTCGATCGCGAGGAGATCGGTCGACTGTCCGGGGATCCGCACCACGTACCGCAGGCCTTCGGACTCGACGAGGTAATTGTCGTTCGTCAGGCCACCCGAGAGCGGTGAGATCGCAACATCCTGACCGTGCCAGAGCACGACCCGCCCGACGACCTCCTCGATCGTGACCCGACCTCCCTCCATCAGGCCAGGATCCTCTCGTTCTCGGGGTCGTAGAGAACGTCCGCGGCGAGGCGGGCCGGGATCATCTCCCCGAACATCTCGACCTCGAGTGCTGCAGTTTCCTCGGTGTCTGCCGGGAGGTACGCGTAGGCGATGTTTCCGCCGACCGTGTAGCCGTACGCGCAGCTCCGAAGCCGACCGACGACCCGGCCGTCGCGGTGGACGGCCTCACCGCCGTAGAGCGTCAGCGGGCGCTCGTCGCCGACGAGGAGGGTTCGCAGCCGTCGATCGGAGCCCTGGGCACGGCCGTGCTCGATCGCCTCCCGGCCGACGAAGTCGCCTTTGCGTCCGAGCGCGACGCAGAATCCGAGCCCCGCCTCGTCGGGCGTATCGAGCGGCGTGATGTCGGCGCTGAAGTAGCGGTAACCCTTCTCCATCCGCAGCGAATCGAGCACTCGGTACCCGCCCGGCTCCATGCCGTGTTCGCGCCCGGCGGCGAGCAGCCGGTCCCAGGTCTGCACCGCCCATTTCGGCTCGATGTAGAGCTCGTAGCCGAGCTCGCCGACGTAGGTGATCCGCTGGGCGAGAACGGGAGCCCCTCCGATTCGAATGGTTAGCGCGGCGCGAAACGGTAGCGCAGTGGCCGAGACATCGTCCTCGCACACCCGCTGGAGGACGTCGCGCGACCGCGGCCCCCAGATTCCGATGACCGCGAGCTCGGCTGTGACATCGCGGATCTCGACCGAGGCGTCGCCGTCCTGCATGCTCATCCGCAGCCAGCCGAGGTCCGCGTCGAGGAATCCGGCCCCCGTGACGACACGGAAGCGCTCCTCTTCCAATCTCGTGACGGTGACGTCCGCGACGATTCCGCCGCGCCGGTTGAGGAACTGCGTGTAGGCGACGCTGCCGGGCGTGCGGTCGACGAGGTTGTCGCAGACCCGCTCGAGCAGGCCGACCGCCCCCGGTCCGGTCACCTCGATCTTGCCAAACGACGTCATGTCGATGATCCCAACGCGTTCCCGGAACGCGGCATGCTCGGTCCGAAGCCGCTCGAACCAGGGCGGAATCGTCCATCCGAACGCGCGCTGATCGGCTCCGGAGCGCCGCCACGGCTCTCCGGGGGCAAAGAAGTCCGCACGCTCCCAGCCGTTCTTCGCCCCGAAGACGCAGCCGAGATCCTGGAGACGGCCGTGGAGAGGGCCGGTGCGGTGCGGGCGACCCCACTCGTCCGAATCGAACGGGTACCGCAGGAGGTAGTAGTACTTGTAGGCCTCGCGCGATGTCTCCGACGTGTAGACCGGATCTGCGTGGGCCGCGCCGAATCGCCACGCGCGATAGCCCGTGACGTCGAGCTCTGTCTCCCCGCTCGTGATCCACTCGGCGATCGTCTTCCCCATTCCTCCGGCGCCGCCGAACCCGTTCAGGGAGAGTCCGGCGGCCATCCAGAAGCCATGGACGTCCGGGATCGGCCCGAGCAGCGGCTGAGCGTCCGGCGTCATGGCGTCCGGGTGGCAGACGAGCTTCACGATCTCGGCGTCGGCGAGGAACGGGAAACGCCGCGCGGCTCCGCGCAGGAGTTGCTCGAACCGACCCAGGTCGGGTGGAATCGAGCGCTCGCCGTGATCCCAGGGCACGCCGTCGATCCAGCGCGCGACCGGGTCGGGCTCGTAGCCGCCGAACATGATCCCGCCGGACTCCGACTTCCCGTAGACGAGGTTGTCGGGATCGCGAAAGCACGGCATCTCACGCGGGAGCTCGTATCCCTCCACGGGCTTCAGGAGAACGTGTTGGTGGTCGACTGGAGTCGAGGGAACGCGCGCCCCGACCATCGCTGCGATCTGCGGTGCCCAGATGCCACAGGCGTTGACCACGACCTCCGTCTCGATCCGGCCGCGGTCGGTCAGCACCGCCGTGACCTCACGTTTCGGTGAGAGCTCGATCCCGGTTACGCGGGTGCCGGTCAGAAGTGTGACGCCGAGATCGCGCGCGGCCTCCGCGAGGCCGTACGTCGCCGTGTGCGGGTCGAGATAACCGTCCTCGGGAACCCAGACCGCGCCGTAGAGGGACTCGCGCGTCGCGGCAGGCATCAGGCCGACGGTCTCCTCGGGGGTGAGCAGCTCGACGTCGAGCCCGATCCCCCGTGCCCGGCTGACGCCGCGTCGGAGCTCCATGAGCTGCTCCGGGCTGGACGCAATCCGTAGGCTCCCGACCGTGTCGAAGACGCCCAGCTCCTCGTAGAGCTCGATCGAGTAGCGGCGGAAGCGCATCATCGCCGGGGAGGGGTTGAACTGGGTCACGAGGCCGGCCGCATGGCAGGTCGATCCGCTCGTGAGCTGGCCCTTCTCGACGAGAGCGACGTCGCGCCAGCCCGCGCGCGCGAGGTGGTACGCAACGCTCGCGCCGGTGATCCCGCCGCCGATGACGACGGCCCGGGCCCTTTCGAGGGCGACAGCCACGCGCGTACGATACGGCCCTTGACCGCGTCGCATGACTACATCGGCTTCACCGTGCGGGAACTGCTCGACGCGATCGCATCGCAGACTCCCGCCCCGGCCGGAGGTTCTGTCGCCGCGGTCACGCTGGCTGCCGCGGCCGGGCTCGTGGGGATGGCGGCGCGGTTCTCACGGGAGCACTGGGCCGAAGCGGGCGGAGCCGTGGCCCAGGCAGAGTCCCTCCGCGCTCGGGCCGAGCCGCTCGCACAGGCCGACGCCGAGGCCTACGAGCGCGCTCTGGCCGCGCTCCGGCAGCCGAAAGAGGGTGATCCGCAGACCCGCAACGAGGGCATCGGGCGCGCGCTCGAGGAGGCGGCGGCGATTCCGCTCGAGATCGCCGCGATCGCGGTTGACGTGGCCGAACTGGGCGCGAACGTGGCCGAGCACGGAAATCCGAACCTGCGAGGCGACGCGGCCGCGGGCGCAGAGCTCGCCGCGGCGGCTGCGCGGATCGGCTCGAATCTCGTTCAGATCAATCTCGGAGCGCTGCGAAGCGACGAGCGGATCGGTCGCGGTCAGGCGCTCGTCGCTGCGGCGACCGACGCGGCCCAGCGCGCCAGCGCGGCCGCGGGCACCTGAATCGTCGATCCGATGCCGTTGAGCACTCTCACCGATGCCGAGCTCGTCGTCCGCTGCCGAGGCGGGGACCACGAGGCGTGGTGCGAGCTCGTCGAGCGCTTCTCGCGATACGTCTATGCGATCTCGACGCAGGCGTTCAGGCTCTCGCAGACCGATGCGGAGGACGTGTTCCAGGACGTCTTCGCGCGTACCTACGAGTATCTCCACCGGCTCAGGGACGATGATGCGATCCGTCCATGGATCGGACAGCTCACCCGCCGGCTCTGCATCGACCGGCTGCGTCAGGGCGCTCGCGAGGGTGTGGCCGACGTCGAGTTCGACGCGATCGAGGCCGAGGACGTGATCGGGACGCTCGACGAGGCGCTCGCGGTTCGCGTAGCCATGGCGTCGCTCTCGACGGATTGCCAGGA